>PACV01000036.1 GCA_002702875.1 Flavobacteriaceae bacterium | reverse complement strand
TAAAAGGGATTATCTACTTGGTTAATATTTTCATTTGGATCATTCGTTTTGTCAAAAAACATCTTTGAATAAACTTCTTTATTTGGATTTAGCCATTCAGTGTAAGAAAAGTTTTTTTCAATTAAACTAATTCCATTTTTATACTTAGATATTGCATAATTTTTTATTTCAAATTCTGGGTCATTTAGGATTGGGAGAATACTTTTACCATCTAGTGAATGATTTGGACTATCTAATTGACATAATTCAACCAAAGTCGGGTATATATCTACCAATTCAACGATACTTTTTGTTAATCCACTCTGGAGATTTGGAACGTCAATTACTAGCATAGTTCTTGTAGAGGTTTCAAAATTAATATGTTTACACCAAAAAGTGTGTTCGCTAAGATTGAATCCGTGATCACTCATCAAAACCACAATAGTATTTTTTCTCAATCCAGTCTCATCTAATTTTTTTAATATTCTACCAATTAAAAAATCAATAGAACTTACACAGGCATAATATCCATGAATTAATTTTTTAGCAATTCTCTCGCTTAAAACTCCATCCTTAGGTATGCCATGGTAATTTCTAAGTTCACCCCAATTAAATTTTTCAACTGGTTCAGGAGCATTTTTTGGTAAAAAATAATTATTTGCTATTTTTATAGAGTCAACATCATATAAATCCCAATATTTTTTTTGTGCGTTAAAGGGTAAATGAGGTTTCAAAAAACCAACCGCCAAGAAAAAAGGATTTTTTTCTTTAGAGAATTGATCAATATATTCAATTGTTTTATTAGCATAAATTTCGTCGAAGTATATACTGTCCTTACCCTTGTAAATTTCCCATGGTAAACTAACTCTTCCATTTAGACTGTCAGACAGACTAATATTCTCTTTATTTAAATAATTAAACCAACCATTATCTGACCAATCACCATTTTCTTTTTTAAAATGGTCTAATCTAAATGGAGGAGAAGACCATGCATTTTCATTATCCCCTCCAGTATGAAATATTTTACCAATTGAAATTGTCTTATATCCTTTTTTTTTGAATTGTTCAGGTATTGTTGAAATCTCAGGCGTTTCAACTTCAGCCAATGAAAAATACTCATTGAATCGGTAATATGACGGCCTTAAACCAGTTAAAAAACTTGATCTTGAAGCTCCGCAAACAGGAATATTACAATATGCTTGACTAAATTCCATTGCATTTTTTTTAAAATTTTTAATATTAGGAGCAATAACCATGTCACCCCCAAGATCTGGTCTTAAATCATCAACTGTAATAAATAAAACATTTGGAGGAAATGATGTCTTTTCGCATCCAAATGATATAAAAAGGATTACAGCAAAAAAATATAACTTAATCATCAATTAATTAAATGGTTTTTTAAATCTAGTATATTTTCACAAGAAAGTTGTTCCATTATTTGATTTAATTGAGTATTCAGTATTTCAATAGTGTGATCTCCTCCGGACTTACCAAGGGCTCCAACACCATACATAAACGATCTTCCTAAAAAAGTAAACTGAGCTCCACATGCAATTGATCTAGCTATATCAGGACCAGATTTGATTCCACTATCCATCATTATGGTAATTTTATTTTTAAATTTTGGATATATTTTACGTAAAGCATCAATTGATGATAATCCAGGATCTAATTGTCTTCCTCCATGATTTGATATTATTATTCCATCCAATCCCAGTTTTATAGATGTTTCAGTATCCAATTCGTTGACTATCCCTTTTATGACTAATTTGTCTTTCCAAATATCACGAATTTTTGCTATCCTATCATAATTTAATCTTCCTGAAAAAGTTTGATCCATAAATCTTCCAAGTTGACCAAGATTTAAATTTTTTGGCATATAAGGTTTTAATGTTGCAAAGTTAGGTTTGCCAAAATAAAGAGTATTAAAAGCCCACGTGGGATTTTTTATTATTTGAATAAAATTATTAATATTCATTTTTGGGGGCATTGATAAACCATTTTTAATATCATTTCCTCTGTATCCAAATGAAGGTACATCACATAGTAAAACTAAAACCTTAATACCGCTATTTTTTGCTCTTTCAAGTATATCAATTCTAATTTTTTCCTCTGCAGGATAATATAATTGAAACCATGCTTTTCCATCTGAAACTTCACTTATTTCCTCAATACTTGCAGTAGAAACTGTACTTAAAACATATGGAATATTAAATTTATTTGCAGCTTTAGCCAATATTATTGGGGAGTTAGGCCATATTAAACCTTGAAGTCCTATTGGAGCAATTCCAAAGGGAGAATTATATTTTATATCAAAAATTTTTGTTGACAAAGAGTAGCCAGAAAATTTTTTTATATAATGCGGATTTAGTTGAATCTTATTTAAATCTGATTTATTTTTAGTAAGATTAATTTCCTCATTACATCCACCTTCTAAATATTCAAATGCAAATTTTGGTATCCTCTTTTTTGCCTTCTTTTTTAAATCATTAACTAATGGATATTTTTTATTCATTATTACTTACTTAAATCAAATACCTTTCTCATTAAAACCCATTTTTCTCCTTTTTTAGCACTAGGCAAAGATTTTTGGTATTTCCACATTAAATTTTCCCATTCATTTACTATAGGATTGCTATTATCCATTTTCTTTTTTTTACTTAATGAAAATGAATTATTGACATCTAAAATCATAAAAAGTCTATCGTCCGTATGATAAATTTCTGCCTTTTCAATACCTGAATTAAATAAACTTTCTTTTATTTCAGGCCAAACATTTTTGTGATATTCGATATATTCAGAAATAAGATTAGGGTCATTTATTAAGTCTAAGGCTAAACAGATGCGCTTATTTTTTTTCATAAATGTGGGTTTTTAATTATGTAATAACTATAACAAGATATATAAAGAAAACATACTAATGGAAGAATAAATGAAAAATTGATTTCGCTAACTCCCATTAAAGTTGTGTCACTTACTCCACTTCCCCCTATATCAATTATAATTCCCTGAATTTTTGGCATTAAGGCACCTCCAACAATTGCCATTACAAGTCCTGCTGATCCAATTTTTGCTTCATTTTCAGATAAATTCTTTAAAGCTATACCATAGATTGTTGGGAACATTAAAGACATAAAAAAGGAAATCAAAACTAAACTGTAAAGACCATGAATACCTTGATTAAAAATAGTATTTAAATTAAGTGTTATTGCAATTATAGAAAATATTAACATTAATAATGGTGGTTTAAAAAATCTAAATAAATATGTACTAATACCTCTACCAAAAGTAAATAATATTAAAGCTACCATCTGATAGTTTCCAGCTTCTACACTATCAACATTAATTGCCTCTGCATATTGATATATATACGTCCAACACATAATTTGAACTCCTACATAGAAAATTTGAGCTAAAACTCCTAGAGTATAATTTTTTTTATTAATAAGGGAATTTATGATTTTTTTTACTGAATAATCATTATTTGATCCTTTTATCTCTGGCATTTTAAGGATTATAAATAGAATTAAAATTAGAATTATTACTAATCCAAGAATTACATATGGGTTTCTTATAATTAAAAGATCACTTGTTTTAATAATAATTTTTGAAGATTCATCAAGTAATGAAAAATCAACAATGTCATCTGATTTAAGATTTTTCAAAACGAAATGTTGAGCAATAAATAAACCTGCTATAGACCCAATTGGATTAAATGATTGAGCAAAATTAAGTCTTTGTGTAGATGTTTTTTTGTGTCCTAGGCTCAAGATGTATGGATTTGCTGAGGTTTCAAGAAATGCTAAGCCAAATGTTAATATATAAAGTCCAAGGCAAAAAAACCAAAATTTTTCGGTGACTGCAGCAGGGTAAAATAGCAATGCTCCAATAGAATAAAAAGATAAGCCTATTATGATTCCCAATTTATAAGAATATTTTTTCATAAGTAATGCTGCTGGAAAAGCCATACTAAAATAACCCCCATAAAATGCCATTTGAATCCAAGCTGCCTCTGAATTTGATAGTTCCAATACTTTTTTGAAAGCTTGGACCATAGGGTCAGTTAAATTATTAGCAAATCCCCACAGAGCGAATAAAGATGAGACTAATACAAACGGAATTAAATTTTTCTTATCTAGAATTTTTATAGATTTCTTTTCCATTTTATTAAAGAGATCTATCTAGGTGTGTATAACCGCCATCAACAAACATTATTTGACCCGTTGTATGACTTGATTTTTCAGATAATAAAAAAACGGTAGAATTGGCGATCTCCTCAACTGTAGTCATTCTATTTTCCAGTGGTATTTTTTTATTTATTTCATCAAGTTTCTGTTCAGGATTTGGAAAAGTTTTAATCCACTTTTTGTATAGTGGTGTATAGCATTCAGCAACTATTATTGTATTTACTCTAATTGAGTATTTTAATAATTCTAATGACCACTCTCTTGTCAAAGAATTAATACCCCCCTTAGCTGCAGCATAACCAGAGGTGTTTCCTTGACCTGTGAATGATACTTTAGATCCTATATTTACTATAGATCCAGAGCTTTTCTTTAAATATTTTAGTGAATATTTGGTCATTGTAAAATAATGAACAAGATTTTTTTTTAATGAATCAATAAATTCAGCTGGTGAATTATTTTCGAGCCCTACACTATCATTAACACCTGCGTTGTTTACCAATCCGTCTATTCTACCATGAATTTTTATTACCTCTGAAATTGATTTTTTACAAGCAACTTCATCTGTAAGTTCTGCAATAGAATAAGTTGATTTACCTCCTTCTGCATTTAATACTTTGATTGCACTTTTAATGTCATTGATTTTTCTTCCAACAATATGTGGAATTGCTCCTTCTTTAATAAGTCCCATACAAATACCAAATCCTATTCCTTTGGAACCACCAGTTACAATAATTACTTTATTTTTTAAATTTAGATTCATATTAAATATTATATGCTTTAATACAATTTAGTCCAAAAAATTGATTGAGTTCATTTTCACTGAAGTTTTTAAAATATTTTTTTACAATTGAAATTACATTATTGTAATTAGCAGCTACTAAACATACAGGCCAATCTGAACCAAACATCACTCTTTTTGTTCCAAAACAATTTAATATATGATCCAGATATGGTTTAAATTCAACGTTTTTCCATTTATATTGTTCACACTCAGTAACTAATCCTGAAATTTTACAATAAACATTTTCAGATTTTGAAAGCTCCATAATATTTTCTTTCCATTTTATGTCAATTTTTCCAGAAATTTTGGGTTTCCCTATATGGTCTAAAATAAAAATATTATTAGGTAATTTTTTTACCATTTCTATAGTACTTAAAAGATGTCTAGGATAAATTAATATGTCATATGTTAAATTAAATTTTGATAGCTGAGCAATTCCATCACGAAATCTTTTATTAGAAAAAAAATCATCTTTTTCACTTTGAACTATATGTCTAACACCTTTAAATATTGGATTTTGGGAGTAATAATCAAGCTTCTCAGATAACTTATTATCTCTTAAATTTATCCATCCAACAACACCTTTTATAAAAGAATTATTAGAAGCTTGATTTAATAAAAAAAAATTTTCTTCTTCAGTTTGATCAACTTGAATAAGCACTGATCCATCAATCTTATTTTTTTTAGTTCTAGTTTTAGTTTAGAAGGTAAAAAGTTTTTTCTAATTTTTTTCATTGAATCATCAATCCATTGATGATTTTTTTTATTGTAAATCCAAAAATGTTGGTGACTATCAATTCTCATTTTTTTTTACAAATCTGTCTTGAAATACCTAAACCTTCAATTCCAAGTTCCATAATGTCATTATTTTTTAGATATAAGGGTGGTGTTTGACCTAAACCAACTCCAGATGGCGTTCCTGTCGAAATTATATCTCCTGGTAGTAAGGTCATAAATCTACTTACATAACTTATAACTTCATTAATATCAAATATGAAATCTTTGGTGGAGCTATTTTGCATTGTGATATTATTTAATTTAAGCCACAACTTAAGTTTGTTAGGATCTTTAATTTCATCTTTGGTAACTAGATATGGTCCAAGTGGTGCAAATGAATCATAACTTTTACCTTTAACCCATTGACCACCTCTTTCCAATTGATAACTTCTTTCACTTATATCATTATGAATTAAATATCCTGCAATAAATTCATCAGATTCACTCTTAGTAATGTTAAAGCACTTCTTTTTTATAACAATTGCTAATTCAACTTCCCAATCAGTTTTCTTACTATCATTAGGTATAATTACATTATCATAAGGACCTACAATTGCAGTTGTAGATTTAAAGAAAATAACAGGTTCTTCAGGAATCCCCATCCCGCTTTCAATAGCATGTTTTTTGTAATTAAGACCTATACAAACCATTTTTGAAGGTCTACATATAGGCGCACCTAATCTAATTTTATCACCAACTTTGGGACAATTTTTTTTATTTTTTGAAACCCAATCTTTTAATTTTTTGATACCATTATTCTCAAAAAAAAATTCATTGTAATCATCAATAAAATTTGACACATCAATTTTAACTCCGTCTGATAAAATCACCCCAGGTTTTTCTTGATTAAAATTTCCGAATCTAATTAATTTCATATCATAAACTTTAATTACCATTTAATTTTGTAAACCCACCATCTATTGTATAATTCGATCCAGTTATAAAGCTTGACTCATTTGATGCAAGAAATAATGCAAGGTTGGCAATTTCCTCTGGTTTGGCCATTCTTCCAATAGGTTGGCTTGAAGACAACTTCTTAAATATTTCTTTTTCTCTACCCTTATAATTTTTTTTAATAAAATCATCCACAAATTTCGTATGAACCCTAGCAGGTGATATTGAATTACATCTAATATTATACTTTAAATAATCTTTAGCAATAGAATATGTCATGGTGAGAACAGCCCCTTTACTCATTGAATAGGCAAATCTGTCAAAAATACCTAATGAAGATGCAACTGAGGCAATATTAATTATAACACCACTTTTTTGAGTTTTCATATTTTTTATACTTGATTTTATGCAGTTAAATATACCTTTAATATTAACATTATAAATCTTATCCATATCTTTCTCAGTAACTAATTCAATATTTCCAATATGTGCAATTCCAGCACTATTAACTAATATGTCTATGTTGTTTAATTTTAAAATTTTACTAAAACAATATTTAACTTCAGAATATTTTGAAACATCACATTTTATGAAATGAAGATTATTTTTATTTTTTGCAGAATCTAACTTAAAATCTTCATTATTAATTTTATTAATGTCTAAAACAAAAGTTTTTGCACCACTCTCAATAAAATTTAAAGCTATTGATTTTCCAATTCCACTAGACCCTCCAGTTATTACAGCTACTTTATTTGTTAATTTAAATTTTCCCATTTACAATGAAACTCCTCTCTTCCAAGGAATAAAGTCGTTTTGATTTAATTTATTTGAATTTGTTATTTTATTTCCACTTGCTATTTCTATGATATAATAAATAAGCTTTTCCGCAGTTTTTTGAATTGTAGACTTTCCGTCAATAATTTTTCCACAATCAAAATCAATTATATCTTTCATTTTATTGTATAAACCTGAGTTTGATGAAATTTTAATGACTGGAGTAATTGGATTTCCTGTAGGGGTACCTAGGCCTGTAGTAAATAGAATTATATTTGCTCCTGATCCAGCTAATCCAGTGGTGGATTCAACATCATTCCCAGGAGTACATAATAAACTAAGACCATTTTCTTTAATTTGTTCCCCGTAATCTAAAATATCAACTATTGGGGATATCCCCCCTTTTTTTGCTGCTCCAGCAGATTTTATAGCATCTGTTATAAGCCCATCTTTAATATTTCCTGGAGAAGGATTATCAAAAAAACCAGATTCAAATTTTTCAGCCCAATTTTTGTATGATTGCATAATACTTACAAATTTTTCAGCATTTTTTAAATTATTACATCTTTTTATTAATTCTTTTTCAACTCCATTTAATTCTGGAAATTCAGATAAAATTGTTCTACCACCAAGAGCAACAATAATATCTGAAACCAACCCTAGAGTTGGATTAGCAGATATACCAGAAAATCCATCAGACCCACCACACTCAAGACCAACTACAAGCTTATTTAATGGACTTGGTTCACGTTTTATTTCATTAATTTTGATAATACCAACAAAAGTTTTTTTAACTGCTTCGGCTATAAATTCTTTTTCTGATTTGCTTTGTTGTTGCTCAAGATAATAGATAGGTTTTTTAAAATCAGGAGAAATTTTATTTATATATTTTTTTAAAATATTTATTTGTGCATTTTGACAACCTAAACTGATAATAGTAGCTCCACCCACATTAGGATTGTTTATATACCCAGCTAGTAACATACAAAGTGAATTGGCATCATATCTTGTACCTCCACAACCTCCATCATGAGTCAAAAATTGAATTCTATCAACATTTTTAAATAACTTATTTTTTAAATTAAAGTTATCAGTTTTTATTATGTTTTTCTCAAGTAATTTATCAGTTGATATACCAGATTTATAATCACTTATAAGTTGATCAACATCATACTCATAATCATTTTTTTCATAACCAAGCTTCTTTAATAGAATTCTTTTCATTAAATCAACGTTTCTATTTTCACAGAAGACTAAAGGGATTACAATCCAATTATTTTGAGTTCCTACTGAACCGTTTGACCTATAATATCCATTGAAGGTAAGGTTTTTAAAATTTGAGATATCTGGTTTTAACCATATATTTTTTTCTACAAATTGTTGTAAACTATAATTTTCAACAAAATGTTCTATATTTTTTTGACTAATCAAATCGCCAATTAAAATTTTTTTTTTTGCTTTCCCAACTATTACTCCATACATGTATATATATTCTCCAATATCCAATTTTTTTATAGAAAATTTGTGTTTTGACTTAACTGTTTGATTCAATTTGTATACGGAATTACTGAAGGAAATATTTGTTCCTTTTTTTAAATCACTTAAAGCAACTAAAACATTGTCTTCAGGATGAATTTTTAAAACTAAATTTTCTTTCATTTATGATGTAATGACACACTAATATAATTATTAAAAGCCTTTGAAAAAACTTCAAATATCAAAATTTGATTAAAACTAACTATATAATCAAAATTAAATATTAAATTTGCCAGCATTTGTTAGGTTAAAAAGGGTCAAATGTACATTTAAGTGATTTTTAACATCTTCTATGAGATACCTTGAAAACTCTTTGATCGAATAGAATACAAATATTTATTTTATGGCTAAATCAACTGATAAGAAAAAAAAGGTTGTTGAATTAAAGTCTAAAAGTAAGACTTCAAATTCTAAAGTTAAAGAGACTAAGTCTGAGGCAAAACCCAAAATTGCTGTTAAAATAAAATCCTCTTCTGTTGTAAAAAAAGAAGCAAAAAATAAGAAATTAGTCGTTGATAAAAATATTCCAAAAGAAAAAAAAACAAAAAAAATAGATACCAAAAAATCTACTCTTCAGTCTAATTCTAATCAAGAATTTTTATCAAATTTCAATTGGCATAATTATGAGGAGGGTATTGATCTTATAGATCAAAAAAAACTAGATGAATTTGAAAAACTTATAAACAAAAATTTTGTTGATACATCCGATGAGGATGTCATTGAAGGAATTGTCATTCATATGACTGATAAAGAAGCAATTATTGATATAAATGCTAAATCTGAAGGTGTTATTTCTTTAAATGAATTTAGATATAATCCCGACTTAAAAGTTGGTGATAAGGTTGAAGTAATAGTTGATACAAGAGAGGATAAAACCGGCCAATTGGTTTTATCTCATAGAAAAGCTAGAACAATTAAAGCTTGGGATAGAGTAAATGAGGCCAATAAAACAGGCGAAATAGTAGATGGATTCATTAAATGTAGAACCAAAGGTGGAATGATTGTAGATGTTTTTGGAATTGAGGCATTCTTACCTGGTTCTCAAATTGATGTCAAGCCTATTAGAGATTACGATCAGTATGTTGACAAAACCATGGAATTCAAGGTGGTTAAAATCAACCACGAATTTAAAAATGTAGTTGTTTCTCATAAAGCACTTATTGAGGCCGATCTAGAAGAACAAAAGAAAGAGATCATTGGTCAACTAGAAAAAGGACAAGTCTTGGAGGGTATTGTCAAAAATATTACCTCCTATGGAGTTTTTGTCGACCTTGGCGGTGTAGATGGATTGGTTCATATTACCGATTTATCCTGGAGTCGTATTAATCACCCTAATGAAATTTTGGAATTGGATCAAAAGCTTAATGTAGTGATTCTTGATTTTGACGACGATAAGTCTAGGATTCAATTGGGCTTGAAACAATTGAGTGCCCACCCATGGGAACGCCTGAGTGATGAACTCAAAGAAGGAGATAAGGTCAACGGAAAAGTAGTTGTGATTGCTGATTACGGTGCTTTTATAGAAATTGAAGATGGAGTAGAAGGATTGG
>PACV01000035.1 GCA_002702875.1 Flavobacteriaceae bacterium | reverse complement strand
TTTTTCAAGCTCATATTTTATATCTTTTGCATTATTTATTCTAACTGAGTATTTTGTAATTGGCTTAAATAATGTGACTGTGTCAGTTTCCTGAAAACCAATTTGTCTAATATTTTCATGCGGCCTCATAAAACTAGAATTTATTTGCCCAGCA
Source organism: Flavobacteriaceae bacterium (assembly GCA_002702875.1). GTDB lineage: Bacteria > Bacteroidota > Bacteroidia > Flavobacteriales > Flavobacteriaceae > TMED220. Next base: position 12,560 of record PACV01000035.1, on the reverse strand, counting down.
ATGAAAAAACACGGAATTGAGTCATAAAAACAATTTGCAGCTGAAGTGATCATGTTAGTGGCACCTGGTCCACTTGTGGATAGTGCAATTCCAGGCAATCTCTTTATTTTGCTATATCCTTCAGCCATAAAACCTGCCGCTTGTTCATGAAAAGGACAAATGTATTTTATTTTATTATTTCTTGTAAATGCATCTACTAATTCTCCTGTAGCAGCCCCATAGACCTGAAAAACTTTATCTATTTTTTTTTTTACAAAAAATTTAAGTATGTAATCGGAGACTTTCACAACTTCAAACTAGCCTATAATTTTTTAAATGTAAATAAGTAATCATTTTATATTAAATTTTTTAATGTCTAAATTAAATTTTCTAAATCTCTTTTCAAATAGATCAATCGAGTCATTTTTTAAAAAATTTTTCCAATTACCTATTTTGCCATTTATAATTTGACTATCTGATGACTTTACATATGAGTTACTAATTGATCGTCCATATAGTTTTTCTATCTTTTTAATATTTTCTATAGACGACATTTCTAAAGCTTTAAGAAACTTTTTTTTAAATTTTTTTATTAAAAAGTCTAGTTCTAGAAATTTTAAGACTATAGAGAAGTTTTTTTCTGGATCCGTAACCATATCTTCGTAAGTTAATAATAATAAATTTTTTGGATATAAATCACTTGTTAATTTAAAACTTAAAAAATGTTTTAAATACATATCAATTCCTGCAATTTCAATAAATTCTTCTAAATTTTGAAATTTTTTTTTTTTTTGATTTTCAAAATAAAAATTCATTTCATAATTTGTACTTTTTTGAATCGCGTTATAAAGTGCTACACATTGATCTAAAGGATTTCTATAATAAAAAATAATTTTTGACTTTTTATTTTTGTAGGGATTAAATTGAAAATTAATATTAAATACCCTAGTTCTTGGTCTAATTTTAGTTGGAATTTCCTCATTATAATACTCTAAATTATTCCATTTATCTTTTAAATTACCATTGTAATTTTCTTCAAAACCAGGACAATGCCAGTGGGATATTAAAAAAGCATTTAATTTAAAAATTTTCTCATTTACCTTTACCAAATATTGTATTTTTTTTTTTTCTGATACCATTTCATTAATAATTTGATCTTCTGTTTTCTCATTTAATAATTGATTAAAGAAGAAAAAAAATTCTCTATTACGCCATGTGCCCGATCTTGACATTGTACTAATAAAGGCTGCTTTTTGTGGAACAATATATTCATGAAATTTTGCTCTTAGGAATTGATTGGCATGTTGAAATATTTTCATAAAATTATCAAATAAATTTTCTTATTAAGTTTAATCCAACATGAATAGATGCAGAATTATACTGGTGTATTTTATTAATTTTTTTAACTTTAATTTTAATTACTTCGCCATCCATTTTATGTCCTGTTCTCTTTAAATGAAATTTTTTAAAAAAACTTTTTTCTATTTTCATTTTGAAGTAAAAAAAGTATGAAGTACTTGATGTGCAAGAGGGTTCAATCATAATCGGTTTGCTATTAGCTTTTTTTAAATCTTTTTTTTTTAAATTAATATTTAGTTCCTCTTGTATTTCGCTTACTGCAGCATCTACTGGTTTTTGGCCAAGATCAATACTTCCTGCTGGAAACTCAACTATTTCACTACCATCATAAATTCTAGTTTGCGATACTAACATAGTAAATATTTCTTTATTAAAATATAGTATTGGTATTATAATAACACTTGGTTTTACAATTGTAATATACCTACTTACTTTTTCTGAGTTTTTGTTTTTTATTTTGGCATCATAAAGAGCTACAAAAAATTTTTTTCCTTTATTTCTATAAATTTTTCCAATTTTTTTGTAACTATATAATTTGCATTTTTTTTCTTTTAATTTATTTGTCCAAATATTAAATAATTTTTCTCCATAATCTTTTATTTTATCTTTTTTTAATTGCACGAATTCAGCTCTATGTGTTTTAATAATAATGCCTATAAATATTTCACATCTAATTAAAAATCAATAAGTAATATGAATGATCATGGGTGGGAAATAGGTCTCAGAATTTATTGTAAAATTTTATATACCAATCGATTGTTCTTTTTAACCCTTCTTCCAATTTTACTTTGGGTTTCCAATTATATTTTTTTAAAGCATATTTATTATTCAAACTCAAATTTATGCTAATACTTGGTTTTGATAAATCATGAGTAATTTTAATTTTTTTGTTCGAAATTTTAATAATTTTTTTAGCGATTTCTTTTATTGGATAAGATTTGCCATAAGATAAATTAACAATATCAAAATATTTTTTTTGAGATTTCATCATTTTTTCAATTCCACTTAATAAATCATCAATATGAAGAAAATCTCTCATTTCAGTTCCTTTACCCCAAAAATTCATGCTTTCAGATTTTGAATTAACAACTTTGTTTATAGTAGCTCCTAGAAAATGAGATTTTTTTAAATCAAACTTATCATATGGGCCATAAATATTAGAGTGTCTTATAACGCTATATTTGCATTTTTTAAATTTTGAATAAAATTCACAAGATTTTTCAGCAAATATTTTATTCCATGTTGATCCAAAATATTTTTCATTTATTGGTCTGTTTAAATTTAAATTTTTTTCGCTAAGAGGAACTTTGCTATTATGATACATCACTGAGCAACTTAAAAAGATATAATGTTTTATTGAATTTTCATGTACTGCCTTAATAGCATTTGCATTAATAATAACATTATTGATAAAGTGAATTTGAGGTCTATTGATTATATCATGAGCTCCTGAAGTGACTGCTGCAGCATTAATCACTATATCTGTTCCTTTTATTGCTGAGTAAACAGCTTTTTCATTAAGAAGATTGATCTTTAAATATCTTATTTTTTTTTCAAAAATTGGTTTACTCTTATTGTAAGTAGCAGTAACCCTGTATTTATCTCGAAAATATTTAGATAAATTTTTCCCAATAAAACCCGAGCCACCTAAAATTAAAATTTTTTTTTTATCTGCCACCTGAAATTGTTAAGGTTGTCCCGTTAATATACTCAGATTTATCATCAATTAAAAAATCTAATAAATTCGCCACATCCTCTGCTTTTCCAAGTCTATTATTTGGTATTTCTGATATGACTTTTTTCAAAATTCTTTTGTTTTTATCTTTTCTAGTATCAATAACACCTGGTGCAACATTTAAAACTCTAATTTTTTTTTCCGCAAGTTCTCTTGAAAGACCAATGGTAAGATTTTCTAATGCGGCTTTACTTGGTGCATAATGTGTAAAATTTACTCCACCGAATTTTGCTGCAGTCGAGGAAATATTTATTATCGAATTCCATTTTTTTTTTTCTCTATTAGATTTGCTAGCTTTCACAAAAAGTTGACAAAGTAAAAATACGGAAAAATAGTTTATATTCATGATCTTTTTAACATGATCTAAATCTAAATATTGAAATTTTTTTCTTTGCACAAAAAAAGCTGCATTATTTATTAAACAATCTATTGTTTTTAATTTTTTAACTGCAAAACTAAATAATTTTTTAATTTCATTATGTTTTTCCAAATCTATTTTATATGAATAAATATGCTCATTATTTTTCCTTAAATTTTTTTCCAATTTTTTTGCTTCACTTAACCTTTTGTTGTACGTAAACACTATTTTATGACCTTTAGAGGCTAATAACTTTAGTGTTGCTTTTCCGATTCCACTTGTCGCGCCAGTAATAAGTATTGTTTTTATAATTTTAGCCATTATATGATAATTCCTAAAATATATGATATACTTTAAAATATGAGCATAAAAAAGATTAAAATTGGCGGTGTTCAAATTAATAATGGTTTTTCTGGGCAATATTATCTGCCGTACTCAATTGGTTTATTATTTACTTACGCTTTACACAATTCAAAAGATAAAAAAAAATTTGACTTTTCTAGTATTATTTACAAACGATTAAACTTAGAAGAAAATATAAAATTACTAGAAAATTGTAACATAGTTTTGTTCAGCACTTACGTTTGGAACGAACAAATTTCACTAGCGACTGCAAAAAAGTTAAAAGAAAAAGATCCAAATAAATTTATAATTTTTGGAGGCCCATCAGTACCGGATAATATTCAAGGAAACGCAGAAAATTTTTTAAGATCCAATGAATTTATTGATGTTATTGTTCATCAAGAGGGTGAAAGATCAATATTAAAATTGTTAGATGAATATCCAAATATTGATTACAAAAATACTCCAAATATAAGTTACCTAGAAAATGAAAATTTTCTTTCTAATCCTATCATTCCAAGACTTAAAAATTTTGATGACTCCCCATCTCCTTATCTTGCAGGTATTTTTGATGATTTGATAAGAGATAATAAAGATGAAAAATGGCTAGCTAGTTGGGAAACTAATAGAGGTTGTCCTTTTTCATGTACTTATTGTGACTGGGGTTCTGCAACAAATAGCAAAGTAGCAAGGATGCACCTAGACAGAGTTTATGCAGAACTGGAATGGTTTGCTAAACATAAAATTGAATTTATTTTTTGTTGTGATGCAAATTTTGGAATGCTGCCAAGAGATTATGAAATTGTTTTGAAAGCAGTGGAATTGAAAAAAAAATATGGATACCCTCATGTTTTATCTGTGCAAAATACAAAAAATGCCAGGGAAAGAGCTTATAAAGTTCAAAAACTTTTGGCTGACTCAGGATTAAGCAAAGGTGTGACATTAGCCATGCAATCAATAGATCCGCATACATTAAAATCAATTAAAAGAGATAATATTTCAATTGCAGATTACCAAGAACTTCAAAGAAGATTTACGAAAGATAATATTCCAACATATACAGAATTTATTTTAGGATTACCTGGTGATACATATGAAAGTTTTTCAAATGGTGTTTCTGAGGTAATTCAGTCGGGTCAATATAATAGAATACAATTTAATAACCTATCAATATTACCTAATGCAGAGATGGCTTTAGCTCATAATATAAAAAAAGATGAAATAAAGACAGTTGAGGCTCCAATTGTAAATATCCATGGATCTCTAGATGAAACTCCTGACGATGGTATTACTGAAAAACAACAATTAGTAATATCCACTAGAACCATGAATTTACAAGATTGGAAAAAAACAAGAATTTATGCATCTGTAAGTGAATTTTTATTTTTCAATAAGCTTTTACAAATACCCTTTCTCTATCTTTGTTATGAAAAGCATATTTCATTTAAAGAGTTATTTGAGAAGTTTATTAAAAATGATCATGGTTTTAAGGAAATAAAATCTATTAATGAAAATTTACGAAAGCATGCAGAGGATATTTCTAAGGGAAAAAGTGAATTTATTTTCAAAGAGGGATATTTAGATATTTACTGGCCACCAGGAGAATTTGAATACATAAACTTGATCATGAGAAACAAATTAGACCTTTTTTATGATGAAGCTAAAAAACTTTATTCTGAATACACTGAGAATGACAAAGAATCACAAGAAATATTGGATGAATGCTTTCTTTTAAATAGGAAATTAATGAGAATTCATGGAGAATATCAAGATATAAAATTGGGATTGAATTATAATTTGGTAGATTTTTATAATTCAGTTTTGGAGCTTGAAAAAATTGAGATAAAAAAACAACCTCAAAATGTACAGATCATTAAATCAGATTTAGTTTTTAAATCTTATTCTGATTGGATGAGAGAGGTAATTTGGTATGGTCACAGAAGTGGTAAATATTTATGTGATATTAAAAATTTATATGAGAAAAATGAAATTGATAAAGATCATAGCAATTTGATTGGTCCATATATTACATAATATTAAATTCTTAAATTATAAACTTTGGCTTTCTTAATTTCTCTTGGGAATAGTATTTATAAATCTTGAATATTTGGTTTAGTTCAGAATTCTTTAATTTTATAAAATTTTTTTTACTGAAAAGTTTGCTTATATGCTCCTTCTTTGTTGCTCCAATTATTATTCCATTAATATCAAATGAATTGACAAATCTATAAGCAATGTTTTCAATATCATCTTTAAGTAGATTTTTGATCATTTTTGCATGACTTTTCCATCTTTCAATTTGTTGAAAGTCCCAATTATACCTATGATCGCTTTTATCAAAAATATATGTTTTTCGATTTAAAAAAAACTCTGTAAATATTCCAAAATTTAAAACTGTTCTTGCGTATATTTTTGCATTATCTTGTTTAATCTTCCTGAGTACTTTGTTTGAAATCAAACGATGATCTAAGATATTAAAATTACTTTGAACAAATTTAAATTTATATTTTTCTCTTAAAATCAAATAGTCCTCTGGTTTGCTAAGTGTAACTCCAATAGTATTAATCTTTTTATTTAATTTAAATTTTTCAAGCACTTCTATTGCTTTTAAAATATTTTTATCGTTTGGATTAGGATTGTATAGTTGGATTATATCAATGTAATCTGTTTTAAAATTCTTCAAAATTTTTTCAAATTGATCAGTTACACTCTTTTTGCTAAAATTTTGTTTTTTTTTATAATCAATGCAACCAATTTTACTTGCTATAACTACATTTTCCCTAAAATTTTTTATAAATTCCCCTAAATATTTTTCACTTTGTCCATAAACTGGAGCGGTATCAAAGAATTTAATATTTTTTTCAAGAGCTTCATCAAGTATCCTATATATATTTTTTTTTGATAACTTTTTATAAGACTTATTTTTAGAACTATGCCCTCCAAGAGACCAGGTTCCTAAGCAAACATAATTTTTTTTATCTCTCAAAAATTTATTATCCATTTTTTTATAAACATATTTTAATTTGAAAATTTTTTAAAATTGATATAGTAAAGTTAAATATCCAATTGAAAATAATAAAAAAAAATTATGATTGAAAAAGTTAAAGAATCTAGAAAAAAAGCCCTAATAAAACAACAATGGCAAGTTGGTGACTTGGCAATTAGACTTGGGCATCCATACACATATCCAGATAATGATGCAAAACCTTTAATTTTAGATTGCGATACTTTTCAAGGTATAAATCATTACCTTGGGGCTTATTACGTAGTAAAAGATACTCCAAAATATATCATTGAAAAAAATTCAAAAAAAAATTTTAAAAAACTTAAAGAATTATTTAAAAAGGCACATAAAGATTTGCTACCCTATAAAAAATTTAACCAAATTTATGTTGATGGACAAGCTTCTATTAGATCTCAGGATATATCATTCATTAAAAAATATTCATCTTTAAAAAAAGATATAACACATTTAGATTTAGGACCAGGACTTGGGGATATGTGTCCAACCATAAAACTGGAGTATAAAACTAAATATATTGCTTTAGAGTCTACGCCTCTAACTTATTCTGTTCAAAGAGAGTTTTTGAAATATTTATATTATAATAATCAATCTATTTATGATGTAGTCGAAGCAGAAGATTTTAAATCCAATAAAGAGATTGAAACCGATATAAATAAAAAGGAATTTAATATTATCCATCTACCATCTTGGCACTTTAAAATTCTTAAAAATAATTCAGTAGACTTAGTAACTGCAACATTCATGTTGAATGAGTTATCATATTCAGGTTTATTTTGGCTTATTTCGAATGCTGTAAATAAATTAAAAAAAAACGGATATTTATATATTAGAGATAGCTATATTTTAAAACCTGGTATGCATCAAATCGAATATGATAAATTGTTAACTAAAATTGGTTTTAAAGAAATTGCTTTTTATCGAATAAAAAATAGGTTTGATTTTTATGGTATACCTAGACTTTATAAAAAAATTAATAATAATAAAATTTCTTTTGAAAAATTGGCAAAAATGTTTATTGGAAGATTTGGGGTTGTTGCATCTGGCCAGCAAAGAGCCTATAACCTAAAAAATTCACTTAACAAATAAAGTTATTGAATACCTTGGTGATTTTGCAAAATCACTTACTGCAGTTATAAAATGCGGAGATTCTTTGCCATTTTTAGTAGTTAGAATATTCATAGTATTCCAAAATGGAGCCAGAGTATGAGTTTTATTAAATTCTTTTCCATAAGGAATACATAGCAAGCCTCCCCAATCCCACTTCCAATTTTTATTTAAATTAATAGTTACTGCATAGTTACCTGCATAATTATCGAAATGTGTTCTGGCAAAATTTTCATTGGTAAATTTATGACATCTTATATCTAAAAAACTAACTTTAAATTTAAAGTGCTTTTCAATTTTTTTTATTACATACTTATTAATTGAATTTTTTATATAATTATTTGAGCTTAAATTATCTGCTCTATAAAAATATGCTAAATATTCTTCTTTTGTATCAGGTAAAAATTTAGAATTGTTTTTAAATATATGACTATAATGCTTTCTTTTTTTTTGATTAATTAGTGTCCATTCTCTATTTTTTTTAAAAATTAATAATATTTTTTCTGCAACACTGTTCGGTAAAGCATTTTGTTTATGGAATAAGTTATTTGATAAAATTTCAAAACTCATAATTTTTTATAATATATAATATAAATTTTTCTATATAAATATTTTCTGAACTATATTGAATAAAATATATATCTCATAAAATTCAATATTTTTATTAAAATAAAATAAAATATGAATTTTGTATAACCTAAAAAATAGCTTCTTTTATATTCATATTCAATTCTTTGATTAATATTTATTAAATTTTTATTATCAAGGTTCTTCTCATTGATTAAAACAAAATTTTTATTATCTAATTTAACCTCTTTTGATTTACTAAAAAATTTATTTTTTACGAAGTTTTTTTCTTTTTCACTAAATGAAAATAAAATTAAAAATTTAATGGAAGAAAAAAATTTTATATTATTTAATATATAAATTGTATTTTTATCTAATTTATTTAAAATCAAAAGATTTGTTAGATCTAAAGTATAATTACTATTTATAATTTCTAAAGCTTTTTTGATGTTAATATTAACTAAAGGTACATACTTTCCGTATCTTGCCTTATTAAAAAATCTTGAGCTTTTATATAACCTATCAAGATAACCATAATTTTTATTTTTAAAATCTTTATCATAACATAAAATGTTTAAATATTTGTGATAAGATCCAATTATATCAATTCTTGAGTGATTATTATAACCAATTTCAATAAATGTAATAATATCTGTTTCTTCAATAATTTTCAAAATAATGAATATTTTTTTCAAATCACTTATTTGTGTAAAAAAATAATCTAAATTTTTTAAAATTTTAAATATATTTAAATAACCTGTATTAGTAATTTTTAGAGGAGAAAAATTTCGTAACTTCATAGATTTATCAGTAATTTTTGGTTTTGATATTTTTATTTTTTCTGCAACTTTTCCCCATCTTGATGGATTGTAATTTATATTTAACATTGGAAGTTTTCTATATTCTTTAGAATAAATTAATTTATTTCTATTAGAGTCAGGTAAAGGTGGAAATTTATAACTAAAAATAGAATTTGCTAAATTAAATTTTTTAAAATTATTTGAAATCGATCTTAGTGATAAGTCAAAGTCATTGGCGACACCAGGATCCTGAGTCTCGATCATTCCTTTTAACTTAAAATAATTAATCTTACTACATAATATAGCAAATCCACCTCCATAATAATAAGCGTGAGATTTAAAAGGATATAAACTTGAAGAAAAATTTGATATCAAATTTAATAATTGATCAGCCGAAATTAATTTTTTATAAAGATTAAAATCAATTATTTTCCTTGGAATCAAATAATAATTTTTATTTCTAGGATTTGTTCTATTGCATAAATTTATTAAATTTTGCCAAGAATTTTCATCAAAAAATTGATCAGACCCAGATATAATTATATATTTAGAATTTGATTTTTTCAGCCCAATATTCCAAGCAAGCGAATGATTGAAATAATTTGTTTTAGGGGATGAATTTTTTTTTGCCACACTTTCATTAATATTTATAAAATTAACATTTTTCCTAAATTTTTTTTCTACCATAATGCAATCTGAAAGTGGCTTTACAGATCCCCAGTCAACAAATAAAAATTCTACACTATTAAGCAATTTAAGATTTTGTAAACTTTTTAAATTTAAATCTAAAGTTTTCTGAACCCTCTCCTTAAAATCAACATAATAGTCATCATTCCTAATAATTGTTAAAAAAGTTATAAGTGGCATAATTAATTAAGTTATATTAATTTTTTTTGATAAATAAATGTTTAATTATTTTTCTTATACATTTATATTATTTTTAACCAATGCTTAAAAATAGAAATTTTAAAAGATGTATTATCACAGGCATAACTGGCTCAGGTGGTAGCTATTTGGCTGATCATATAAGAAAAAAAAAATAAAAAAATTAAAATTTATGGAACCACACGAAGAAAATTTAATCAGATTAATAAACCATTAACTAATAAATATAAAATTACTAAATTAAATCTAAAAAACTACTTAAAATTAGAAGAATATCTAATAAAAACTAAACCTGATTTAATATATCATATTGCATCATATGCAGATGTAAGAAAATCATTTTTTAAACCTATAAATGTAATTAATAATAATAATATAATTACTTTAAACTTATTAGAAGCTGTCAGAAATATAAACATTAGTCCATTAATTATTTTATGTAGCAGTTCTGAAGTATATGGAAATGTAAAAAAAAAAGAACAACCAATTAAAGAGGATACTTTAATGAGACCAATAAGTCCATATGCTGTCTCAAAGTGTTTTCAGGACCTTGTAAGTCAAGTTTATCAGAAATCATACGGATTAAAAATAATAATTACACGAATGTTTTCATATACAAATGGAAGAAGATATAATCTTTTTCAATCTTCATTTGCAAAACAAATTGTAGAAATTGAGAATAATAAAAGAAAAATTTTGTATCATGGTAATTTAAAAAGTTTTAGAAGTTTAATAGATATTGAAGATGCGATGGAAGCATACTGGGTAGCTGCAAAAAGAGGTAGGATTGGTGAAATATACAATATAGGTGGTAATAAATCTATAAGTGTTGGGAAAGTACTAGATTATTTGAAGAGTTTTTCAAAATCTAAAATTTTGACAAAAATAGATAAAAATTTAATTAGAATAAAAGATATAAATATTCAAGTTCCCTCAAGTAATAAATTCCGCAAACATACTTCGTGGAAACCTAAAATTTCCATTAAAGATTCACTAAAAAAGCTTCTAATGAATGAAAGATTAAAGAGAAAAGTTAAAATTTAAAGTTTTAAAAAAATTAATAAATTTAATTTTTTTATTTTTTTAATTTTCTCTTGTTAAAATTTTTTTGTTTTAAAGATTAATACATTTTTTTAAAAGATTTATTATAGATTTTAATACATTTTTTTAAAAATTTTACACACTCAACAGGGTATTTGCCAATCGCAGTTTCTGCTGCCAAAACTAAACCAAATGCACCTTGGTTAAGCGTTGAATATATATCGTGACTTTCAGCTCTTGTTGGGGATAAATCTTTAACCATAGTTTCTAACAAATTTGTAGCAATATAAACGGGGATACTGTTTTTTTTTGCAAAATCAACTATATATTTTTGAGCCAAAGGAATTTTTTCAATTGATACCTCTCTGGATAAATCACCTCTATCAATTAAAATTGCATTAGAAAAAGTAGAAATTTTTTTCAGATTTTTAATAGCATTAAGAGTCTCTATTTTTGAAATTAAAAAACTTTTTTTTCCAATTATTTTTCTGATTGACTGAATATCTTTTGCACTATTCACAAATGACATTGCAAAGTTTTTAATGCCTCTTTTCATTGAATAATTAATTGCCGAGATATCTTTTTCTGTTAAGCAGCTTAAATTAATCTTATAATCAATATGTACACCTTTATTAGACTCTAAATTTCCTTCCTCTATCACTTTAGCAATTAGAGAATTATTATTTTTATTCCTATTTATTACTTTTAAAATTATACCATCAAAACCTACATAAATTTTTGTATTATTTGGTATAGATAAAATATCAAACTTTGGATAAAAAAATATTTTTTCTTTTGTAGAAATATTTTTATCATTAAAAATTTTGATTATTTTATTTTTTTTTAAATAAATTTTTTTTTTGACCAATGTTGTTCTTAGTTGTGCTCCCTCTGTATCAATACAAATTTTATCTTTATCAATATGTTTTTGTAAGATGCTTAAAGTTTTTGGCAATTTTGTTAAATCGGTATGTGACATATTTATTCTAAAAATATTTACACCTTCTTTATTAAGTTTTTTTAATATTGATGGTGAAGATGATGAGGGACCTATAGTACAAATAATTTTAATTTTGTGCATAAGTAATTTCTTAAAATAAAACTCTTTATATTTAAAAAGTTAAAAATGTATAGTATTAAATCCTAAAATGAATGAAGTTATATTAATCACCTTAGTAATATTATTTCTAGCAGTTCTTCAATCAATTGTTGGCGTTGGCATTCTTGTTATAGGCACTCCTTTTTTATTAATATTAAACTATGATATTATAAGTATCTTAAGTTTATTACTTCCAATTTCTATTATTACAAGTTTACTTAATTTAATTTTTTTTAAATTAAACAAAAAAAAACTTGAAATGAAAT
>PACV01000034.1 GCA_002702875.1 Flavobacteriaceae bacterium | reverse complement strand
TTTAATAAAATAAATTCGATAAAAAGTAAGATTCGACTTAAAAAAATTGTTTCTGCATCCGCAATTGGCATTTATGATCACTCATTAACCGAATTATATATTGAAAATAATAAACCAATTGCAAATAATTTTATCCAGGATCTAGTTTTAAAATGGGAAAAGTCAGTTGACCGATTCAAGGAGATTGATATTAGTGTTTGTAAATTGAGAATAGGATTAGTTTTAATGAAAAAATCAGGAATATTAAAGCCAATTGAATTACTTTCAAAATTAAATTTAGGATTAGTATTTGGCAATGGAAATCAGATTCAGTCTTGGATTCATATCGAAGATTTAACATCGATAATTGTATTTATCATAGAAAAAAAATTAACGGGAATTTATAATTGTGTTGCACCAAATCCTGTAGATCAGAAAACTTTGACTAGACAAGTCATATTATCTTTAACAAGAAAACATTACATTTTTTACATGTCAAAAAAAATAACAAGATTTTTAATGAGTGAAATGAGTATTTTAGTTTTGGATAGTCAAAATGTAAGTTCTCAAAAGATTGAAAAAAATGGTTTTAAATTTAAACATAAAATGATCTACAGTGCAATAAAGTCATTGTACGGGAATAATAAATAAGACATTTTGACAATTTTAACTGAATGGCAAAAATTTTGCTGTTGTTTAATAAAACTATATTCTGATTATGAGCAAAAAAAAGTCAAATAATTCAAAAAAAGAAAAAGTTAATAGTTCTAGAAAGATAAATAAAAGTGATATCTCAGAAAATGAACTCTTGAATGAGGAAAAAAAATCTTCTAGTTTTGAGGAACAAATCAATATTGAAAAAGATAAATTTTTAAGACTATTTGCAGAATTTGAAAATTATAAGAAAAGGACTACTAAAGAGAGAATAGAACTTTTTAAAACTGCAAATCAAGAACTCATGCTTTCAATTCTTCCTGTAATTGATGATTTTGAAAGAGCGATTGATCAGTCAAAAAAATCTAAAGATGATATAGATGGTTTTATTCTAATTAAAAATAAATTTTTCGAAATTTTAAAATCCAAAGGATTATCTCCAATTGATATATCTATTGGTGATAAATTTGATTCTGAAACTCATGAAGCAATATCTCAGATTAAATCTGAAAAAAAAAATATTGGTAAAGTAATTGAAGTAATTGAAAAAGGTTATGCTCTTGGTGATAAGATAATTAGATATCCTAAAGTAATCGTAGGTAATTAAAATATAAATGAAAGAAGACTATTATAAAATTTTAGGAATTTCTAAAGATGCAAGTCAATCAGAAATAAAAAAAGCATACAGAAAAAAAGCTATTCAATTTCATCCTGACAAAAATCCAGATGATAAAAATGCTGAAGTTGAATTTAAAAAAGCTGCTGAGGCTTATGAAGTTTTAAGTAATCCAGAAAAAAAATCCAGATATGATCAATACGGACATTCTGCATTTGATGGTTCGCAAGGTTTTGGAGGTGGTATGGATATGGAAGACATATTTAGCCAATTTGGAGATATTTTTGGAAGTGCTTTTGGTGGATTTGGAGGGGGATTTTCATCTGGGGCTAGGCAAAATAAAGGATCAAATCTCAGAATTCGTGTGAAATTGTCTTTGGAGGAAATATTAGAGGGTGTTGAAAAGAAAGTGAAAGTTAGAAAAAAGGTTCAAGCAGAGGGTGTTACTTATCAAACATGTCAAAAGTGTAATGGAACAGGACAAATTCTTAAAATTACTAATACTATTTTAGGCAGAATGCAATCTTCAGCTGTGTGTGATGCTTGCGGTGGATCTGGCAAAATAATAGCTAATAGGCCAAAAGGAAGTGATGTAAATGGATTAATAGTTAAAGAAGAGACAGTATCTATAAAAATTCCATCTGGTGTTGAAGAAGGTATGCAGTTGAAAGTTCAGGGAAAAGGAAATGCATCTCCTGGTGGGAGTAATGGTGACTTAATAGTTTTAATTGAAGAGTTAGGTCACGAAAATTTTGTAAGAGAGGGAAATAATTTACATCATGATTTGTATATTTCAATTTCTGAAGCAGTTTTAGGTATCTCAAAAGAGTTAAATTTACTAAAAGGTAAAGTTAGAATTAAATTAGAGCCTGGTATTCAGTCAGGTAAAACATTAAGGTTAAGAAATAAAGGCTTAACAGATATAAATGGTTATGGATCAGGAGATTTATTAGTTCACATCAACGTATGGACTCCTAAAACCTTAAATAGAGAACAAAAAAATTTCTTTAAAAAAATGTTAAATGATGATAATTTTGAACCAAGTCCAGAGAGAACTGACAAATCTTTTTTTGAAAAAGTAAAAGACATGTTTCAATAATATTTTTTTTTATAATTAAAATTATAGTATATTTGACAAACACTATTTTATAGTGTATTTTCTTTTTCATAGCAATTTTTTCCCATCCTTGATTCATTGAGGATGGGTTTTCTTTTTTTGAGCATAATTTATTATATATTTAATAAACATTTCATTTAAATAAATAGTGAAAAAAAAAATTTTGATTATTGAAGACGACAACTCGATAAGAAGAGTTGTTAAAGATATTTTACAAAAAGAAAATTTATACGAAGTTTACGAGGCTTTTGATGGTAAAGATGGAGTAAAGAAAATAATTGATACTAAATTTAATTTGATTTTATGTGATATTAAAATGCCTAAAATGGATGGTATGGAGGTTTTAAAAAAGGTAAATCATAAAAAAATCTCTGTTCCATTTATAATGTTGACAGGTCACGGTAATGTTGAAACCGCTGTATCTGCAATGAAGCTCGGAGCTTTTGATTTTATACAAAAACCTCCAGATTTAAATAGACTCTTGGTTTCTGTTAGAAGTGCTTTAAAGAGTAAAAATATAGATAAAAAACCAAAAAAAACACAAAGTAAAATAAGTGAAAAATTTAAATTAATAGGTTCTTCAAAAAAAATTAAATACATAAATGATTTAATTGATAAAGTTGCTAAAACAAATGCTAGGGTATTAATAACAGGTCAAAGTGGAACTGGAAAAGAAATAGTTGCTAATCAGTTACATTATAAAAGCTTTAGATCAAACCATTCTTTCATTGAAGTAAATTGTGCAGCTATTCCCTCTGAGTTGATTGAGAGTGAGCTTTTTGGACATATCAAAGGTTCATTTACATCGGCCGTTAGTGACAAAAAAGGCAAATTTGAATTAGCAGATTCAGGAACTTTATTCTTAGATGAGATTGCCGATTTAAGCTTAAAAGCTCAAGCAAAAGTTTTAAGAGCTTTACAAGAGAACAAAATAACAAGAGTAGGAGGTTCAAAGGACATTAAAGTTGATGCAAGAGTAATATGTGCTACAAATAAAGATTTAAAAGTTGAGATTAGCAAAGGGAATTTTAGAGAAGATTTATACCATAGGCTTGCAGTAATTGAAATTAAACTTCCATCATTATCAGAAAGAATTGACGATATTAAAGAATTAACTACTTATTTTTTAGATAAAATTTCTATTGAAAATAATGTTAATGAGAAGAAGATTACTGATTCTGCAATTAATCAACTTAAAAAAAATAATTGGAAGGGTAATGTTAGAGAATTAAGAAATGTAATCGAAAGATTAACTATATTGGGTGATGATCCAATCAGTTTAAATAATATAAAAAAATTAATTTAAAAGTATATGAAATGAACAAATGTATCTATTTAATAATATTTTTTATTTTAATATTTAACAAAGTCTATTCACAGAATGATAAATTTGTAAACGAAATTATTTCTGATATATACAGTGTTTCATTAAATGATAGTAAAAGTTATGATTGGTTAGAGTATTTGTCTAAAAATATAGGACCTAGACTTTCAGGATCATTAAATGCTGAGAGATCTGTTAAATGGACAAAAAAAACACTTGAAAGTATTGGTTTGGATTCTATTTGGTTACAACCAGTAATGGTTCCAAAATGGGTCAGAGGTAACTTCGAATATGCTTTCATTGAATCAAGTCCAGGAAATACAATTAATGTTAATGTTTGTGCTTTAGGGGGTTCAATACCAACCCCTTCATCTGGAATTAAGTCAAATGTAATAGAGGTAAAATCATTTAAAGAACTAGAAAGTTTGGGAAAAAAAAACATAAAAAATAAAATAGTTTTTTTTAATAGACCAATGCAAAAAGAATTGATTAATACTTTTGAGTCATACTCCAATGCAGTAAATCAAAGATATGATGGAGCTAGAATAGCAAGTAAATACGGAGCTTTAGCTGTTATTGTTAGGTCATTAACTTTAAAACATGATTATGTTCCACATACAGGTGTTATGAGTTATGGAAATATACCTATTAAATCAAGGATTCCAGCTATGGCAATAAGTACAAATGATGCTGATTTACTTTCATCTCTGCTTAATTTAAATCCTAACCTAAAATTTTTCATGAAGCAAAATTGTAGAAATTTTCCTGACGTTTTATCTTATAATGTTATTGGAGAAATAAAGGGTTCAAAAAAGCCAAATGATATAATATTAATTGGCGCTCACCTCGATTCATGGGATTTAGGAGATGGTTCTCATGACGATGGGGCTGGAGTAGTTCAGTCTATGGATGTTTTAAGAATTTTAAAAAAAATTAATTACAAATTTAATAGAACACTAAGAGTAGTATTATTTATGAATGAGGAAAATGGTCAGAAGGGAGCTATTGAATATTTTAATATCTCCAAAAAGAAAAAAACTAATCATCTCATCGCTATTGAAAGCGATGCTGGAGGTTTTACACCCCGAGGATTTTCAATTAACACTAATGATTTAAAGTTTAAAAAAATATTAAGTTGGAAAAAATATTTTGAGAAATATCAGGTACATTATTTTGTCAGAGGTCAAAGTGGTGTTGATATTGAATATTTAAAAAATGAAAACAACGTACTAGTAGGTTTAAGACCAGATTCTCAAAGATATTTTGATTATCATCATTCATCTTCTGATATATTTGAAACAGTTAATCAAAGAGAATTAGAACTAGGAACAGCTGCAATTGCGTCATTAGTTTTTTTATCAGACTTTTTTCAATTATAAATGTACATAGATAATACAGCCAATGCAATTTTTAGCTGAATACACAAAAGAATTTAAGTATAACCTAAAATTGGCTTATCCTGTAATTTTAAGTTTATTAGGACACACATTTGTTCAACTAGTTGACAATATTATGGTCGGTCAACTTGGAAGTAAAGAATTAGCAGCTGTTTCGCTTGGAAATAGCTTTTTTTACATAGGAATGGCAATCGGAATTGGTTTTTCAACTGCTATAACTCCTTTAGTTGCTCAGTCTGACGGATCTAATGATAAATACAATTTAAAAAATATTTTATTTCATGGAATAGTTACATGTTCAATTTTAGGTTTTTTGATGTTTTTGTTAGTTAGTAACTCAAAATTTTTAATGATTAATGTAAATCAACCTGAGGAAGTATTAGTTTTAGCTAAGCCCTATTTAAATTGGATTTCCATCTCATTGATTCCATTAGTCATGTTTCAAGGATTTAAGCAGTTCTCTGACGGAATGTCAGATACTAAGCCAGGAATGTATGCAACAATTTTTTCAAATATTATTAATATAATTTTAAATTATGTTTTAATTTTCGGAATAGCATTTTTTCCAAAGCTTGGAGTTGAGGGTGCTGCAATAGGAACACTGATTTCAAGATTTTCAATGTTACTATTTATCTTTTTTTATTTTAAAATATCAAACAAATATAAGTTGTATTTAACCAAATTTTTTTCTCTGAAAATTAGATTTTCTATTTTAAAGAAAATTTACAATATAGGTTTACCTTCAGCACTTCAAATGCTCTTTGAAGTTGGCTTTTTTACTTCAGCTATTTTGCTATCAGGAATGATTGGAAAAAATGCGCAAGCTGCTAATCAAATTGCTTTAAATTTATCTACAATTTCATACATGGTTGCAATGGGATTAAGTGTTGCAGCAATGATCCGAGTTGGAAACTATTTAGGTAAACTTAATTTTAGTCAATTAAGAAGAATAGCTTACTCAATTTTTATTTTAATTTTCCTTCTTGATATTATATTTTGTATAATATTTCTAACATTAAATAAGATTTTACCATGGATTTACTTAGATTCTGATAATTTAAATAATTATTCTGATACAATAGAAGTGGTAAAAATAGCATCAAGGTTATTAATTATTTCTGCTATTTTTCAAATTGCCGACGGAATTCAAGCTGTAGTTTTAGGTGCATTGAAGGGTCTTCAAGATGTTAATATTCCGACAGCTATAACATTTATATCATATTGGTTAATTGGTTTTCCAGTTTCATATTACTTGGGTATTATATATAATTTTCAAGCTGAGGGTATATGGATTGGATTACTTGTTGGACTTACTCTTTCAGCTTTTTTAGTGTTATTGAGATTTGAGGTTAAAATTAAAAGTTTAATTAAAAAATCCTTACAAAAAGATTTAAATAAATAATAAAAAATTAAGTAAATGTTTGATGAAATTTTAAATTTTGACAAAAATTTATTCTTATTCTTAAATAATTTAGGGTCTAATAATTTTGATTTTTTATGGGTTATAATTTCTTCAAAATATTTAAATATTCTTGTTTTTAGTTTTTTTTCCCTCTTTTTTATAAAGAAAAAGGGCATAACATATTTCCTTCACATTATATTTTTTTCATTGATAATAATTTTGATAACTGATCAGTCGAGTAATTTTTTTAAAAATTTTACTCAAAGATTGAGACCTTGTCATGAGGATCTAATTAAAAATTCAGTAAGAATAGTTAATGATTATTGTGGTGGATTATATAGTTTTTTCTCTGCTCACGCATCAAATACATTTACTTTAGCTTTTTTCTATAGTTTTTTATTTAATGAGTTTAACAACAAAATTAAGTATTTAATTTTTGGTTACGCTGTTTTAGTTGCCTATAGTAGAATTTATTTGGGTGTTCATTATCCGCTTGATATAATTTTTGGTGCTTTTTATGGAATTATTATTGGTTATATATTAATCAATTTTCTAAAAAAAATAAACTCAAGGTTAATTTATAAATAAAAAGGGGTATTGTGTTTTGAATTTTTTTATTCTAGTATTTGACACATTCAATATGTAGGGATTATTTGGATTTTTCTTTTTAAAGTTTTGATGGTATTCCTCAGCTTCATAAAATACTTCAATTTGTTTAATTTCAGTTACAATTTTGCTTTTATATATTTCTTTTGAATTTAAAACATCAATATAGTTTTTAATTATTTCTTTTTCATGTTCATTTTCATAAAATGCGATTGAACGATAGTGAGATCCAATGTCAGGACCTTGTCTGTTTTTTGTAGTTGGATCATGTGATAAAAAAAATATTTCAACTAGTTTTGAAAATGATATTATATTCGGATTGTAAGTTACTCTGACAGTTTCTGCATGGCCTGTCTTTCCACCTATTACTTGTCGATAAGTAGGATTTTTTAAATAACCTCCTGCATAACCTGAAGTAACATTGATAACCCCTTTAAAATCTTCGTATATTGATTCTACACACCAAAAACAACCTGAAGCAAAATATGCAATGCAAATATTTTCTTGATGAATTATATTTTTATTTACTAATTCAGA
Organism: Flavobacteriaceae bacterium; assembly: GCA_002702875.1. Lineage (GTDB taxonomy): Bacteria > Bacteroidota > Bacteroidia > Flavobacteriales > Flavobacteriaceae > TMED220. The sequence continues at coordinate 21,258 of PACV01000034.1, read as the reverse complement.
ATACTTATTTCCATAAACATTAACAAAAATTAATAACGAAATTATTTTAATAATTAATAAATTATACATTATCTATTTTATTAGAGCTTTCGATTAGTTTTTTAGAAAAATTATCCCAACTATATTTAGTTTTATTTTTTTTAATATTTAAGATAAATTTTTTTTGATTATTATCATTTAAACAATATATAATTTTTTTTGAAATTTTATCATAATTCAGTTTTGTAGTTACCCCTGTACTGTCTTTTATAATTTGCTCCTTTAATCCATTTATTTCTGAAACTAATATTGGTGTTTCATAATAGTAAGCTTTTGGTGTAACACCACTTTGTGATCCAGATCTGTATGTCTGTATTAATAAATCTGATACAGAAAAGTAGTCTCTAATTTTATTATTACTAATAAAGTTTGAATCAAGAATAATTCTAGAATTTAACTTTAGTTTATTTATTAAATTTAAGTACTTTTCTTTTTTGGAATAGAATTCACCCGCAATTATGAGTTTGATATTTTCTTTTTTTATGACATTTTTAGCAAAAGAATTAATTAATATATCTAAGCCTTTATATTCTCGAATTATGCCAAAATAAAGCACATAAGTAAATTTTTCCGAAATTTGGAGATTTTTACAAGCTTCTTTTTTTGAAATTTTTTTCGGAAGATTAAAGTTTATTGGATGAAAAATAGTAACTATTTTTTTTAAGTATTTTTTATTGATTTTTAATCCTACATTTTCAGAAAATGTTAAAAATAAATCTATTTTTTTTCCAAACATATTATTTAAAAAATTATCAAAAAAAAATTTTTCATGAGGTATCCAATTGTCAACTAGAGCAATTTTAGATATTTTACTAGGTAAACTAGATATCACAAAGGAGTAAAATGGAGATAAAAAAGGCGTCCAATACCTGAAAATAATAAACCTTGGATTTATTGAGATAATTTTTCTGGTTGTTTTTTTCCATTTCATTGGATTGTATGCATGTAAAATTCTAATTTTCTCATCCTCATAATTTGTTTCAAATTTATCATAATATTGACTTTTTCCTGGAAATAAAATTTTAGGATATAACTTTTCAAATGATAATTTTTTTGCCTTTACTCCTCTTTTTTTTAGAGAATGAAACAATAAATGATTAGTTTCACTTATTCCACCTCTGAATGGGTAAAATGGTCCGATTATTAAATATTCAGTTTTTCTTCTAGCCAAGTTTAGTTTTTTCTTTTTGGTAAATAAGATTTGTTAGGGAAAATTAGTAATATGTTGAAAATTGAGTACAAAATAATAAAGGTTGTAAATGTATTGTGATAGTTATAAAAAGAATTAAAATCAAATATTAAAATTGTAGTAATGAAAATAGAACGAAAGATTTCAAAATTTTTACTCCATTTGTAGCCATCCATTAGAGAAGTAAATCCAAAAATACTAACAAAAATAATTAATCCAATTATTAATCTATTCATGTCACTAAGGTTTGAAAATTCATATAAAAAATAAAACAATATGATGTTAATTGATAAAAAATTAAAAAGAGCAATTCTTTTTATTAATTTATTGTAGTTAAGATTATATTTTTTGATATTTTTTGGTTCACTTATCGTATGTATAGGGTATTTTTTTATCATATCTTTTGGCCTCCATCCTGTTGGCATAAACCAAATTATAATTTTATCGATAAATTTTTCAGTATAATAGAAATCTCTGATTAAATAAAATAAATGTTGAAAATTTATCAAAATTGGATTCCATGTTCTAACTGGTTTTAAAACTCCGTAAATTGGTGGTTCTTCATCTAATTCTTCTTGAAATGTTCCAAACATCCTATCCCATACACAAAAAATTGCAGATAGATTTTTATCAATATATTTTTTATTTATCGCATGATGCACTCTATGTTGAGATGGTGTAACTAAAATATATTCTATCCATCCTAATTTTCCAATATGTTGAGTATGATACCAGAATTGCGCAAATAGATGAATTGGAGTTAATGTAATAATTATTTCACTTGGAATACCAAAAATTGCAGCAGGAATTAAAAAAATAGCTCTAAATCCAATTAAACCAGAAATACTTTGTCTTAAAGCACATGCCAAATTAAATTCTTCACTGCTATGATGAATTATATGATTATTCCAAAAAAGGTTAACTTTATGATTTAGTCTATGACCCCAATAGCTAGCAAAGTCAATAAAAATAAATGATAATATGTAAATGTAAACATTGGATTCAATATTAATGATAGAGAACAAATCTAGTAAATACGGATACGATATAATTATAAAAATAATACCTAAAGAATCCTTTAATATGTTTGTAATTCCTGATGACAAGCTTGATAGAGTATCCATTAAATTATAAGTGTTTTTATTATAAACTCTATCGTATATAATTTCTATGGTCATGAGAACAAAAAATCCTGGAATGACATATAATAGTATTGAAGCGTACATTTCCATAAATAAATTATTTAGCTGAAACCATTATCCATTCACCACTATCAATAAATGGTTTGGCTTGTTTAAATTTTAAAGTTTTATTTTCACCAGTAGAAATATTTTTAATTTGAACTTTTTCATTTCTGCCAATTTTTGGGACTTCTCTAACTATTGTATCAGTAATTGTATCATTTTTTTTATTTGAATTTCCAGAAATCTCCCTTCTTCTTGAAGCTAGCTCCTCAGAATTGAGAACTTGATCTTTAGAAGTATTAAATTTTTCTTTTTTTCTAGCTTTAGCTTCTTTAATTGAAGTTGACTCGATATTTGGAATAGAGGCTTTAACTAAAAAATTAAGAACTTCTTTATTTAAATTCCCTATCATACTTTTAAAAAGTTCAAATGCTTCAAACTTATATATCAATAGGGGATCTTTTTGTTCATGAACTGCCAATTGAACGGATTGTTTTAATTCATCCATTTTTCTTAAATGATTTTTCCATGAATTATCAATTAAAGCAAGAGTTATATTTCTTTCAAAATCATCAACTAATATTTTACCTTCAGACTTATAAGCATCCTCCAAATTAGTAACTACATTTAGTGTTTTGGTTCCATCTGAAAAAGGAACTACAATTTTTTCATATTTGTTATTTGGATTTTCATAAACATTTTTTATTATCGGATAAGTTAGCTTTGCATTGACCTCAGATTTTTGTTGGTAATTTTTAATTGCTGCAGAATAAATTTCATTTACAATTTTCTCCTCAGATAGGGATTCAAATTGTTCCTTAGTTATGGGTGATGAAATTGATAAATTACTTATCAATTTAAATTCAAAATTTTTATAGTCATTATTAATTTTATTATCTGAAACGATTTCTTCACTTGTTTCAAAAATCATATTAGCAATATCCATTTTAATTCTATCACCTTTTAATGCATTTAGTCTTCTTTTGTAAATAAATTCTCTTTGTGAATTCATAACATCATCGTATTCTAAAAGTCTTTTTCTAATTCCAAAGTTATTTTCTTCAACTTTTTTTTGAGCTCTCTCAATTGATTTTGTCATCATTGAATGTTGAATAACTTCACCTTCTTTTAGTCCCATTCTGTCCATGACTTTTGCAACTCTTTCAGATCCAAATAGGCGCATTAAATTATCTTCCAAAGATACATAGAATTGAGAGCTTCCTGCATCACCTTGTCTACCTGACCGTCCTCTTAATTGTCGATCAACTCTTCTAGAATCATGTCTTTCAGTACCTATAATTGCCAGACCACCATTATTTATTACCTCTTTACTTAGTTTAATATCTGTTCCTCTACCAGCCATATTTGTTGCTATAGTAACAACCCCAGCTTTACCTGCTTCAGCAATAATATCTGCTTCTTTTTTGTGAAGTTTAGCATTTAAAACATTGTGGTTTACTTTTCTTATATTCAGCATTTTACTTAAAAGTTCTGAAATTTCAACTGAAGTAGTACCAATAAGAACCGGTCTACCTTTTTCTATTAAGTCTTCAACTTTTTTTATAACTGCATTATACTTTTCTCTTTTAGTTTTGTAAATCAAATCGTCTTCGTCTTCTCTTGATATTTTTTTATTTGTTGGTATTTCTACAACATCAAGTTTATATATTTCCCAGAATTCTCCAGCCTCAGTTACAGCTGTGCCAGTCATACCAGATAGTTTCTCATACATTCTAAAATAGTTTTGTAATGTAACTGTTGCAAATGTTTGAGTGGCAGATTCAATTTTGACATTTTCTTTAGCTTCAATTGCCTGATGAAGACCATCTGAATATCTTCTTCCTTCCATTATTCTACCTGTTTGTTCGTCAACTATCATTACTTTATTGTTCATAACGACATATTCGGTATCTTTTTCAAATAAAGTGTATGCTTTAAACAGTTGATTCATTGTATGAATTCTTTCACTTTTAATTGAAAAATCATTTAGTAGATTTTCTTTTTCTTTAGCCTCGTCTTCTGGATTTAAATTCTTTTTTTCAATTTTAGCTATTTCAGTTCCAATATCAGGAAGTATGAAAAATGATTTATCCTCAGCTGAGACAGATAACTCTTCAATACCTTTATCAGTTAAATCGACTTGATTGTTTTTTTCATCAATAACAAAATAAAGCTCTGAATCAACCTTAGGCATCTCTCTATTATTGTCTTGCATGTAAAAATTTTCTGTTTTTTGAAGCAATTGTTTAGATCCTTCTTCACTCAGAAATTTAATTAAGGATTTATTTTTTGGTAATCCTCTATGAACTCTTAGCAATAGTTTTCCTCCTTCATCAACATCACCTGAATTAATTCTTTTTTTTGCTTCAATTAAAACGTTACTAAGTAATTGTTTTTGCTTTAAATAAAGGGATGAAACTTTTGGTTTAAGTTGATCAAACTCGTGTCGATCGCCTTTTGGGACAGGACCTGAAATTATTAACGGTGTTCTAGCGTCGTCAATTAACACAGAATCTACCTCGTCAACTATTGCAAAGTAGTGTTTTCTTTGAACTAGCTCATTTGAAGAACTAGTCATATTGTCTCTTAAATAATCAAAACCAAATTCATTATTAGTTCCATAAGTTATATCTGCTTCGTATGCCTTTTTTCTGGATGGACTGTTAGGTTTATGATTATCAATACAATCAACTTTTAAACCATGAAATTGAAATAAAGGAGCCATCCAAGAACTATCTCTCTTTGATAGGTAATCATTAACAGTAACTAGATGAACACCCTTACCAGTTAAGGCATTTAAATAAATTGGAAGGGTTGCAACAAGTGTTTTTCCTTCACCAGTTTGCATTTCAGCTATTTTTCCTTCGTGAAGAGCGATTCCTCCAATGAGTTGCACATCATAATGAATCATATCCCATAGTATTTTTTTACCTGCAGCATTCCATTCATTTAACCAAACTGCATTGTCATTTTCAAGGTATATATAATCGCAGCTTTGAGATAGTAATCTATCATTTTCATTAGCTTTTACAATAATTTTAGTGTTATGAAAAAATCTTGATGCAGTTTCTTTCATTACAGCAAATGACTCTGGTAGGATATTGTTTAAGCATTCTTTAACTTTATTAGATGCCTCATTCTCAATTAAGTCAATTTCTTTGTAAAGACTATCTTTTTTATCAAAATCGTTTTCGTTTTTTATTTCATTTTTGATTTTAATAATTTTTTTATCTTCGATTTTCCTTGATTCATGAATCATTTTCTTAAATGAAGAAGTTTTTTTTCGAAGATCGTCATTTGATAAAGATTGAATTTTTTTGTATTCTAGGTTTATTTTCTCAACTATTGGTTGAAATTTTTTTAAATCCTTTTTTGATTTATCTCCTAAAAAAACTTTAAGAATATTGTTAAAAAAACTCATTCTAAATTTGTTAAAATGTAAATTTAAGTAAAAACTAATGAATATTTGGGTTAATTAATATTCATCCTCATTCCATAAGTAGTCCTCTTCTGAGGGAAAATCAGGCCATATTTCCTCAATAGATTCATAAATATCACCCTCATCTTCCATAGACTGCAAATTCTCAACTACCTCTAAAGGAGCTCCAGTTCGAATTGAAAAATCAATTAATTCGTCTTTTGTAGCAGGCCATGGTGCATCACTGAGATATGATGCTAATTCTAAAGTCCAATACATATTTTAAAAAAAAAGTTTTTTGCAAAAATAATTTTTTGAACTTATAAAACAAGAATTTTTTAATTATTTCTTTCTTGAATCCATTTTTCTTCATTACAATTAAAATTATAACTAAATTTTCTTGATAATGTGAATAAGTAATCCGATAATCTATTAATAAAAGCAATAATTTTATTACTCACTTTGGAAGTTTCATTTAACTCAGTAATGCATCTTTCAGCTCTTCTACATACACTTCTTGCCAAATGAACATACGAAACTAAAATATTGCCACCAGGTAATATAAAATTCTTAAGCTCAGGCAGCTTTTCAGTCATTTTGTCAATTGATCCTTCTAAAAAAAAAATATCTTCATCATTAATTTCTTCAAAATTAATCTTATGATTGTCAGAGGCATCAAGTGCTAACTGTGTTCCAATTTTCATTAGTTTGTTTTGAATTGAGGAAAGTTCAGTTTTGGATTTTTCATCAATATCATTTGATTTAATTATACCTATCCAGCAATTTAATTCATCAATTGTTCCATATGCTTTAATCCTAACATTATGTTTTGGAACTCTCTCACCAGAAAAAAGTGATGTTTCTCCGTTATCTCCAGTTTTAGTATATACTTTAATTTTCTTCATAATTCAAATAATAATTTTATAGTGCAAATTTTTTAAATATTTTTTTTTACAACTTTACTTAACACTATTGTTAATAATATTAAAAGCATTAAGTTAGAAATTCTAGATATGTAATCACCATATTTTACATAGAATGTAATGTTGTTGTTTAGTTGTAAATTATTTTTTAAAATACCTTTAGTATTATATTCCATTTTAGAGTAAATATTTCCATTTGAGTCAATAAATCCGGATATACCTGTATTTGCAACTCTGGCAATAGATTTTCTATTTTCAATAGCTCTTAATTTTGAGTAACTTAATAATTGTTTATGCCCTTCAGTTTCACCCCACCAAGCATCATTTGAAATAATAGTAAAAAATTCTGCGCCATTTAAGGAAAATTTTCTTACAAATGATCCATAAATTGATTCATAGCATATTATTGATGCAAATTTATCTCCTATACTACTGACAAATAAACTTCTATTTTTTTGAGGAGTTCTTCCATGAACTGTTCCACCAAGATTTAACATAAAATTTCCAATTAAAGGTTTAAAAAAACTTTTATATGGTAATATCTCAACACCAGGCACAAATTTTGACTTGTGATAAACTTGATAATTTTTCTTTGAATTATAAAGAATTGCAGAATTATAAAAATTAACCCAAACACTTTTATTTAATTTAATTGAGTTATTATTTATTGAATCTTTATTGTAAATGAACTTGTAAAGTTGTATTCCAGATAAAATATTCATTGACTCATTTTTATCAATAAATTTATTAATAGAGTCAGTTAAAATACTTGTTGAAATTTGGTCAATATCCTCGCCGTTTTCTTCAGAAAAAAATGTTTCGGGAGTTATCAAGTAATGAGTAGATTCACCTAAATTTCCAGTTGTCATTTTTTCAATTAATCTTAGATTATCCATATTGGTAAGGTTATATTTTTCTTTATATGGATCAATGTTGGGTTGGATCAAAATAAAATTTCTTGATTTCTCTTTTTTCTTTTGATTCATAGATATAAAAAAAGAAAATATTACAGGAGAAATAAAAAGTATAAATATTCTTAAAACTTTTAATACAATAATTTTTCTTGATTTATACTTACTATCAATTAGTAAGTATATAAAAATATTTATTACTAATACCCAAAGAGTTCCTCCAAAGCTACCAGTATATTCGTACCACTGAATCCAACTAATTTTTTCAGAAAAAACGTTACCTAAATTCAACCATGGCCAGGAAAAATCCCATATAGTATGAAATTTTTCAAATGAAATCCAAAGACTCACAAATAAGATAAATGATCCAAATTTTGGTAGAAATTTTCTTGTTTCAAAATATATTAAAATTAATAGTGAATAAAGAAATGAGTTAACTGAAATAGCAAAAATGAAACCAAAAAATGATGAATTAACAATCCACCAAGTCGTAATTAGATTCCATATAACAAAAGTTAAAAAAGATAATGATAATACTTTTAACCAATTAAATTTTGATTTTTTTTGACCTATATTTTTCAATACAATAAGAAGTGGTACAATACTAAAAAAAATAAAAAATGTAATTCCAAAAGTTGGCCATGAGATGCCCAGTAATAAACCAGATAATATTGATAAAAAAAAATTTTTTTTCACAAATCTTAGTTTTCTTGATAATTTATTTTAAAAATGGTATTATTATATTTTAAATTGTAATTTACAAAAGTTAAAATTAAGGTATTTATGATAAAAAAAAATATTCCTAACCTATTTACAATATTGAATCTGATTTTTGGTTGTTTGGGAGTAATCAGTATTTCAAGTTTAAATTTTAAAGCCACTTTAATTTTAACAATTTTTTGTGTATTTTTTGATTTTCTTGATGGATTTTTTGCAAGATTACTCAAAGTCAAATCAGAATTTGGAAAAGAACTAGATTCTTTGGCAGATATTGTTTCTTTTGGTTTGGTTCCTGGTTTTTTAATGTATAAACTATATGTTATGACTGGTTTTCAAGAAGATTTTTTTTTATTTTTTTATTTTAAAATATCATATATAGCTCTATTTGGTTTTTTGATAACAGTTAGTGCTATGATAAGACTCGCCAAATTCAATTTATCAAAATCTCAAGTATTTTCTTTTAAAGGTTTTCCATCTCCAGCAAATGCAGTTTTTATAGTTTCAATACCAATTTTTTTCGATAGTGATTTTTTTAATAATACTTATCAATACTTAAATATGCCTACTTTGACTATTATAACCCTATTATCAGCATTAATGATGAATATTAATCTAACATTCATTAAAATATCTTGTGATTTTTCAGACAAAAAAAATTTTTTCTATTCAATTGTTTTTTTAGTTTTATCAGCAATTTTAATTATATTATTTATGGAAGCTGCTTTAACATTAATAATATGTGTCTACATATTAATTTCTTTTACAGATCAAATTATTAGTAAATTAAAGTGAATCAATTTTCTTTTTTCTCAACTCAAAATTTTTACCTAAATAGACTTTTCTAACCATTTTATCACTAGCAAGTTCTTCAGGACTCCCCATTTTAAGAATACTTCCTTCAAACATCAAAAAAGTTTTATCAGTAATTGCTAATGTTTCTTGAACATTATGATCCGTTATAAGAATACCTATATTTTTATTTTTTAAATGAGCTATAATTTTTTGAATATCTTCTACTGCGACAGGATCAACTCCTGCAAAAGGTTCGTCTAATAATAAGAATTTTGGATCAGTAGCTAATGCTCTAGCAATTTCAGTTCTTCTTCTTTCTCCTCCTGATAAAAGATCTCCTCTATTTTTTCTAATATGGGATAAACCAAATTCATCAATTAATTCATCCATTTTTTTTTGTTGCTGAACTTTCGATAATTTTGTTAATTGTAAAACGCTTAAAATATTATTTTCAACACTAAGTTTTCTGAATATTGAAGCTTCTTGAGCTAAATATCCAATTCCATTTTGAGCTCGTTTGTACATAGGATACTTAGTTACATCAATATTGTTAAGAAATATTTTACCAGAATTAGGTTTAATTAATCCAACAATCATGTAAAAAGATGTTGTTTTACCAGCACCATTTGGTCCCAAAAGACCCACAATCTCGCCTTGATTAACTTCAACTGAAATGCCTTTTACAACTTTTTTACTTTTGTATGACTTTTCAATTTTACTTGCAATTAATTTCATGAGCTTTTATTAACGATATTTTTTTGTTGTTTTTTATAGACAACATTTGATATAAATATACTTAACTCATAAAGAACTATTATGGGAATTGTAACAATAATTTGGCTTGCAATATCTGGAGGAGTAATTATTGCAGCCAGGCTAAGTACAATTACAAGAGAGTATTTTCTATTTTTTCTTAAAAAATTTGGTGTGACTAACCCTATTTTTGTCAAGAAAAAAATTAAAATTGGTAATTCAAAAATTAAACCTGACGACAAAACTGAAGCTCTTAAAAGTGATATATAGCTGCTTAAATCAAAATCATTAAAAATTTGATTACTTACTTGATAGTTTCCTAAAAAATTAATTGATAAAGGCGTTACTACATAGTAACCAAAAAAAACACCTAAAAAAAATAAAAAAGAAGCGATAAAAATAAAACCTCTAGCATTCTTTCTTTCGTTTTTTAATAGACCAGGGCTAACAAATCTCCAAAATTCATACAGAATATAGGGGAAGCCTACTATAAAACCTGCTGTAATTGAAGTCCATAGGTGTGCTGAAAATTGACCAGACATAGTTCTGCTTTGAATTCTAAAAGGCATTTCTTTTATACAAAAAGCTTCTCCTGTACCAATAGCCTTTGAAACATCACAAAAAAACTGATAGGTTACGAAATCAATTTGTTTTGGGCCAAACAATATCGTATTAAATATGAAATCTTTAGCAAGAAAGGCAATGGTACCGAAAACTAAAATAGCCATGCAAGATCTTAAAAGGTGCCATCTCAATTCTTCAAGATGCTCTAAAAAAGACATTTCTTCGTTTGAATTATTCATCAATTATTTAAAATAAATTAAGTGGAAAGTATTATATTAATGTAACAAATTTATATAAATTCATTTAAATAATAAATGTCTAAATACAACTTAGAAAAGAATCTCAATAAATTTTTTGGTTTCAAGCAATTTAAAGGTTTACAAAAATCAATAATTAAAAATATTATTGACAACAACGACACCTTTGTTTTAATGCCAACAGGAGGTGGCAAATCTCTATGTTTTCAATTACCAGCTATAATTAAAAAGGGTACTGCAATCGTTATATCGCCCTTAATTGCACTTATGAAAAATCAAGTAGATTTAATTAGAAATATGGCAAATGATGATTCTATTGCTCATGTTTTAAATTCATCATTAAGTAAATCGGAAGTTCAAAATGTTAGAACTGATGTTTTAAATGAAAAAACTAAGTTATTGTATGTAGCTCCTGAATCATTAGCTAAAATTGAAAATATTAATTTTTTAAAACAAACTAACTTATCTTTCTTAGCAATTGATGAAGCACATTGTATTTCTGAATGGGGGCACGATTTCAGACCTGATTACAGAAATATTAGATCAATTTTTGAAAAAATAAAATCAAAAATACCTATTATAGCTGTAACTGCAACAGCTACTTTAAAGGTTCAAGACGATATACTTAAAAATTTGGAAATGAAAAATTCAAAAATTTTTAAAGCCTCTTTTAATAGGCCTAATTTATTCTATGAAGTAAGACAAAAAGATGAAAATATTAATCTTGAAATTGTAAAATATGCTAAATTTAATAAGGGCAAGTCAGGAATTATTTATTGCTTATCAAGAAAAAAAGTTGAGGAATTAACGGAAATTTTAACTATTAATGACATAAAGGCTATATCATATCATGCAGGATTAGATTCTAAAACAAGAATGAATAATCAAGATTTATTTATTTCTGAAAATTGCGATATAGTTGTTGCAACAATTGCTTTTGGAATGGGGATCGATAAACCAGATGTAAGATTTGTTATTCACTATGATATACCAAAAAGTATAGAAAGTTATTATCAAGAGACTGGCAGAGCAGGAAGAGATGGTGGAGAAGGACACTGTTTAACTTTTTATTGTAAAGAAGATATCAAAAAATTAGAAAAATTTCTTTCTGTTAAACCAATTATGGAGAGAGAGGTAGGATTAGATCAATTAGATGATGTAATGTCTTATGCTGAAACCTCTATTTCTAGAAGGCAATTTATATTGAATTATTTTGGTGAAGATTATGATCCATATGTTGGAGAGGGTTGTGATAAGGACGATAATTATTTAAATCTAAACAATAAGACAGATGCCACTTTTAATTTGAAGTTTTTAATTGAAATAATTAAAAAAACAAATGAAAAATTTAAAGCTGTTGATATAATAAAATCAATAGTTGGTGAAAAAAGTGCTTTAATAGTAGCTAATAAAGCTGATAAAATAGATTCTTTTGGAAAGGGAAATAAATTTAATAAAGAATACTGGAAAGAATTAATAACTCAAGCTTCTGTAAATGGTTTTTTAGAAAAAAAATCTGATTCAATTGGAGTTTTAAAAATCACCAAAAAGTGTAAAATCTTATCAAATCATAATTTTTCTTTTATGTTTATCAATAATGTTAAAAAAAATAAAAATATAGAAGTTTTTAAAAATAAAAAAGAGAGTTTTGACAATAAGTTATTTGAAATATTGAAAAGGGTCAGAAAGAAAGTTTCAGAAAAAAATAATGTTCCACCATATACTATTTTTCAAGAAAATTCACTAATCGATATGACAGTAAAATATCCTGTAACCTTAAATGAACTAATTAATATTATTGGTGTAGGTGAGGGTAAAGCTCATAAGAATGCTCAATATTTTTTACCTGTTATTAAGGATTATGTAAATTCAAATAATATTGTAAAAGAAAATAATTTAATTTTAAAAACTAAAGGTGCAAATTCTACAATAAAATTGTTCATTATCCAGGGAATTGACAGAAAACTTCCTCTTGACGAAATCGCTGAATCTAAGGGAATTTCAATGTCTAAATTTATTACTGAAATGGAAAAAATAGTCTCCTCAGGAACCAAATTAGATATAAAATACTGGATTGACGAAATACTTGACGACGAACAACAAGATGAGTTGTATGATTATTTTATGGAATTAGAAGATGATTCCATCAATGCTGCTATTAATGAGTTCAAAAATTTATATGATGAAAATGATATAAGACTCTTTAGAATTAAATTTTTAAATGATGTAGCTAACTAAATTATTTCCATTTAATATTGCAACCTAAACTTGGATATTGCGTATTAGTGAATTCTTTATTTTCAATCATATAATTAAACGCCACATTTAAGTCTAAAGCATTAAGTTTTTCTTTATTATTAGGTCTAGATTTGTCATATCTACCCCTATAAAAAAGACTTAAATTCTTATCATAAAGAAAAAAATCAGGTGTACATGCTGCATCATATTTTTTTGCCACATCTTGACTTTCGTCAAACAAATAAGGGAAAGAAAAATTATATTTCTTGGAAAATTTCAACATATTACTTGGAGAATCTTCGGGATAATTAATAATATCATTACTGGAAATTGCAATAACTCCAACTTCATTTTTAATTAATTTCTTAGAAAATGAAACAAAGTGTTTAATTATATGAATAACATATGGACAATGATTGCATATAAATAATATTAGTGTACCATTTTTTCCTTTTAAATCAGATAAGCTATAAAATTTATTATCAATCCCATTTGAGAGAGAAAAATCGGGAGCTTCAGATCCCAAAGAAATCATTTTTGATTCAGTTGCCGCCATTTTTAGTTGCTATTGGATTCTAAATCTAAACTTTTATCAGGCTGATAATTTTTTTGGTGTTTTTCACTTATTACTTCCTCTCCTCTGTTTTTTATTATAAATTCAATCATTTCAGAGAGAATGTTTTTAAATTCAGGAAAATCCTCCTTATACAAATATATTTTGTGTTTTTTATAAAAAAAAGTTCCGTCATCATTAGTGAACTTTTTACTCTCAGTTATAGTTAAGTAGTAATCACTTGCTTTAGTCTCTCTGACATCAAAAAAGTAAGTTCTTCTGCCAGCTCTAAGTACCTTTGAATATATTTCTTCATTTTCCATATCTCTGCATTGATTTATCAAAATTAGTTATGCTAAATTGTAAAAAATATAATTACTAAACAAATATTTATAATTTTTCTAGCTTTTGTCGTTCAAATAAATATTTGTAATATCCGTCTATTTCTTTCAACTCTGAATTTGTTCCATGCTGAATTATTCGTCCTTTATCAATTACCAAAACCTTATTACAATTTATTATTGACGATATGTTATGACTTATAATTATCATTGTTTTTTTTTCATTAATATGATTTAAATTTTCAAGTATTTTTTTTTGTGTTTGACTGTCAATTGCAGAAAAACAGTCATCAAAAAGAATAATTTTCGAATTTTTTATTAATGCTCTTGCAATTGAAAGTCTTTGTCTTTGACCTCCTGATAATGTTATTCCTCTCTCTCCTATTAAAGTGTCATATCCTTTGTTGAATTTTTTTATTTCTTCGTGAATTTCCACTATTGATGTATACTTAACTACGTCTTCAAAAGATGATTTCTCATTTCCAAATTTAATGTTTTCAATAATCGTATCTGAAAATAAAAAAGAATCTTGAGGAACGTATGATATACTATTTCTTAGTGTGTTTATATCAAATTTTTTTACATCAATTCCGTCAATATATAAATTTCCTTTTTTGATGTCGTATAGTCTTGAAATTAGATTTAGAATTGTAGATTTTCCAGACCCAATGTTTCCTATTACTCCAATTCTATCTCCTTTTTTAATTTTAAATGACATTCCATTTATATTAAATTTTTCTGAATTTTGATACTTAAAAAAAACATTTTTAAATTCAATTGATCCAGATATTTTCTTTTTTAAATTGCCACTTTTAATTTTTGTTTTCTTTTTTAAAAAAATATTTATCCTTTTTTGAGATGCCTCAGCTTGTTGAACAATCGATGTCACCCATCCAACTGTTGCAACAGGCCATGTTAACATTGATACATATAAAATAAATTCAGCTAAAACACCAATGTTAATCTCACCATTAATATATTGTATTCCTCCAATAAAAATTACGAGGTAATTACTTAGACCAATTAATAAAATCATTAATGGGAAAAACCATGCTTGAATCTTAGCTAATTTAAGATTTGATTCCTTACTTTCTTTTGATATTAACTCAAATTTTTTTTCAACTTTTGATTCAATACCGTGAGATTTAATAACAGTGATCCCGGAAAAACTTTCTTGAGAAAATGAAGATAATTTTGAAAGAATTTTTTGAATTATAGATGTTTTTTTATTGATTTCTTTACTTAATATAAAAATAATTATTGATAAAAATGGAAGAGGTATTAAACTATAAATAGCGAGTTTTGGAGCTAAACTTATCATACTTGCTATAACAATAATAAATAAAACTGTTGTATTTATACTATACATAATTGCAGGGCCAAAATACATTCTGACTTTACTTACATCTTCTGTTATTCTAGTCATCAGATCTCCAGTTTTATTTTTTTTATAAAATTCAAGATCTAATTTTTGATACTGATCATATATTTCATTTTTTAAGTCAAATTCAATATATCTAGATACATTAATTATAGTTTGTCTAATTAAAAATGTCAAAAAACCTGAAATAATAGCAGTTATAATAATTAATGTAATATTTATTATCAATTCTTTTTCAAGGTGTTCTATAGAAATATTTTTAAATTTTATAAATTCTTCAACAATTGTTAAAGAGTTATTTACTAATCTTGGAGCAAAAAGAGCAAAAATTCTAGCTATTATTGCTATAAATATACCAGTAATTAGTTGAATTTTATATTTGAATAAATATTTGTTAAGATATTTTAGCTCTTTCACCTTAATAATTATTAAATAAAGTTATTTATAATATTTTGAAATTTAATTTATTAATTTTTTAATACTTAAATTTGAATTAATGTTCTTTAAATGTTAACTAGAAGACAAATTCGAATCAAGGTAATGCAAACCTTATATTCTATAAAAGATTCAGAGGTTATTTTATTAAAAAAAAATAACACTGAATTTTTTAAAAAGTCTTGTTTTAATTCTTACTGTCTTTATTACGCTACTTTATCGTTAATTTCTAAAATATGGGAATTATCAAATTCTAATTATAATCATCTAAAAAGAAAAAATCAAAATTCTGATCTTGAAAAAATTTTTTTATTTAAATCTAATCGTTTTTTTTCATTTATTGCAAACAATAAAATTATAAGAAAAAAATATGATTTATTTTACAAAGATTTTTGGATTAATGAATCACCTTTTTTAGAAAAATTATTTCAAAATATTTTTTTTTCAAATGAAAAAATAGAAAATGAAGAAAATGAATTAGAATATTCTTTTTTTGTTAAATTTTTTATTGGAGAAATTGCTTCCAATGAATTGCTTTACGATTTTTATGAGGACAAAAAATTAACTTGGCAAGATGATATTATGTTCGTTAATACATTTCTTTTAAAACAAATTAAAACAAAAAAATTTAAAGAAAATCAAAGTATTGATATCCCAGTATTCGAGGATTCAAATCAAGATTATATTTTTGGAAAAGAAATTTTAAAATACTATGCTGAGAGTAACGATAAATTTAATGACGAATTAACTAACAAAATACCTAATTGGGGTAATGAAAGAATTGCTAAAATAGATTTTATACTAATGAAAATGGCTTTAGTTGAATTTAAATATTTTAAATCAATACCAATTAAAGTAACAATGAATGAATATATTGAGATTGCTAAAGACTATTCAAGTCCAAAGAGTAATATTTTTATTAATGGTGTCCTTGACAAAATTGTTAAAGACTATCTAAAGAAAGGAATTGTTAGTAAATCTTAATAATTATATATTGAATTTTTATTAAATTTATTAAAAATTTAAAACTATGATTCAATCTACTAAACTATTTTTACTAGGAATTTTTTGTTTAACTATTTCATGTTCTAATTCCACAAAAAAAAACAATAACATTCAAAACCCCTCAGTTGTTTCATCTGAATCACCAATTATGACATTTGATAAAAATGTTCATGATTTTGGTACCATTAATGAAGGAGAAACTGTATCTACTCTTTTTAAATTTACTAATACTGGTAAATCTGATCTTATTGTTGTTGATGCAAGAGGAAGTTGTGGGTGTACAGTTCCTGAATACCCTAAAAATGTTCCTATTCCACCTGGAGGTTCAGGTGAATTATTAGTTAGTTTTAATTCTTCTGGTAATCCTAATATGCAACAGAAAACTGTAACTATTTCGGCTAATACCGATAGTGGCAGAGAGACTGTAAGAATAATGGCTATGGTTACTCCTGATCCTGTTAGACAGAAAGCTAGAGATGCTCAACAGGCTGCTAGACTTCAGCAGCAATCTAATAACTAATTTATGGAAGCATTTGCTGGACAATTACCATTTTTAATTTTAATGTTGGTAATTTTTTTCTTTTTTATAATATTACCACAACAAAGAAGACAAAGGAAGGAAAAAAAGTTTCTCAGTAACCTAAAGAAGGGTGATCGTGTGATTGCTAAAAGTGGAATTCATGGAAAAATTGCTGAAGTTAATTTTAAAGACGACACATGTGTTTTAGAAACTTTAGCAGGTAAAATAAAGATGGAAAGATCAGCAATATCAATTGATTTGTCATCAAAAATTAATGATGTGTCAAAAAAATGATTAACTATTAAGTTCTTTTTTTTGAATTTATGTACAAAAAAATAATAAAACCTCTGTTATTTTCATTAGATCCAGAAATAGTCCACGATTTATCGTTTTTTTTAATTAAAATTTTTTTTAAAATACCTGGGTTAAGTTTATTATTTAGAAAAATATACTCTTTTGAAAACCCTTTATTGGAGAGAGAATTAATGGGTTTGAGATTTAAAAACCCTGTTGGATTAGCAGCAGGCTTTGATAAAAACGCAGAATTATTTAATGAATTATCAATTTTTGGATTTGGTTTTATTGAAATAGGAACTTTAACACCTTTACCTCAAAAAGGAAATCCAAAAAAAAGAATTTTCAGATTAGTAGATGATTATGGATTAATTAATAGGCTTGGTTTTAATAATAAAGGTGTGGGTTATGCAATTGAGAATTTAAAGAAAAATAAAAATATTTTGATTGGAGGAAATATAGGAAAAAATAAAAACACTAAAAATTCTGAGGCATTTAAAGATTATGAGTCATGTTATAATAAATTATATCCTTACGTAGATTATTTTGTTATTAATGTTAGTTCTCCTAATACTCCAAATCTAAGAGATCTTCAAGAAAAAAAACCATTAGAGTTAATTATAAGAAATATAAATTTATCTAACCAAAAACAAAAAGAAAAAAAACCGATACTAGTAAAGATATCTCCTGATATTAATAATAAGCAAATTGATGATATTATTGATATAGTAAAAACTAATAATATTGATGGGATTATAGCCACTAATACTAGTGTTAACCGAGATAATCTAAAAAGTGAATTAGATTTAAAAAACCAAAAAGGAGGATTAAGTGGAAAACCAATTTTTTCTATTAGTAATGATATAATTAGATATATTTACAGGAAAACTCAAGGAAAAGTACCTATAATTGGAGTTGGAGGGATTATGTGCCCTGACGACGCAATTGAAAAATTAAAATCAGGTGCCTCATTAATCCAGCTCTACACTGGTTTTATATATGAAGGTCCCAGTGTAATCAAAAAAATAAATAAAAGGATAATTGAAGAAAAATTATTTAAAATAACTTAGATTTTCTTTCGGGTTAATTTCTAGTAAAGTACTGTAAATTAATTCGATCAAATTTTCAATATCACTTTTTTGAACCATTTCAACAGTAGTGTGCATGTATCTGAGTGGTAAAGAAATTAAAGCTGAGGCTACTCCTCCATTACTGTATGCAAAAGCGTCGGTGTCAGTACCTGTATATCTTGATGAAGCAAGTCTTTGAAAAGGTATTTTGTTCTTTAAAGCGGTATTGATAATTTTTTCTCTTAAGTTATTTTGTATTGCTGGAGCATATGAAATAACTGGTCCTTCACCTATCTTAGTAAGACCTTGTTCTTTTTTGTTTATCATTGGTGTTGTGGTATCATGACACACATCTGTAACAATAGCTATATCAGGCTTAATATTTTCTGTTATCATCTCAGCCCCACGAAGACCTACTTCTTCTTGAACAGAATTTGTAACATATAAACCGAAAGGCAATTTATTTTTTTTCTCAAAAACTAATCTAGCAACCTCTGCTATAACAAAACCTCCAATTCTGTTATCTAAAGCTCTGCAAATAAATTTGTCTTTATTTAGTATCTTAAAATTGTCAGGATATGTGATTACACAACCAACATGTACTCCCATTTTCTCAACTTCACTTTTAGATTTTGCTCCTACATCAATAAAAATATTGTCCAGTTTTGGAGGTTCCTCTTTTCCAAATTTTCTTGTATGAATAGCAGGCCATCCAAAAACACCATCAATAATTCCTTTTTTAGTATGAATATTAACAATTTTTGAAGGGGCAATTTGATGATCACTTCCTCCATTTCTTATAACATATATTAAACCATCATCGGTTATATAATTAACAAACCATGAAATCTCATCAGAATGTGCTTCAATTACAACTTTAAATTTTTCATTTGGATTAATTACAGCAACAGCTGTACCATAAATATCTGTTATAAATTTGTCCACATATTGTTTTAAATATTTCATCCATATTTTTTGTCCATTGGATTCATATCCTGTAGGAGAGGGGTTATTGAGATATTCAGTTAAAAATTTAATTGATTTGTTATTTATAGTATTCATTTTCCAAGTTTTAGCTGCAAATGTATAATTTTAATAATCAATTTTAAAATTTGAACCCCTTTAAAATTTGTATTTTTGTAAAATGAAAATTAAAAATATTTTCTTTCTAATTATACTAAATTTTTCATTTGTATTTTCTCAAGAAATATCTGAGCAGAATCAAAATAAGCTTATACTAATTGAGGGCGATACAATTCCTGTTTTAGGAATTCCTCTTAAAGAAATAGTTGTTTTTCAACCTTTAAAATTTAATTCTCCTAAAGAGTTGATGGATTATATTATATTAAGAAGAAGAACATTTAAAGTTTATCCTTATGCAAAACTAGCTGCAGACAGACTAAATGTATTAAATGATAGGATAAAAAAAATTACCACAAAAAGAAAAAGGAAAAAGTATATTAAGCTTATGGAAAAATTTGTTTACAACGAGTTTGAGGAGGAGTTAAAAAGATTATCAAGGTCTGAGGGAAAAATTTTAATTAAACTTATCAACAGACAAACTGGAAATAGTGCTTTTGAATTAATAAAAGAACTTAGAACAGGGTGGAGAGCATTTTTATATCAAACTACTGCATCAATGTTTAAATTGTCTTTAAAAGAAAAATTTAATCCTGAGAAAATTAAGGAAGATTATTTGATTGAAGATATTTTACAAAGAGCTTTTGCTGAAAAATATTTAGAAGAACAAGAATCTAAACTTAACTATGATCTAAACAAGCTTTTTGAAATTTGGAATTAATTTTCAATCAAATGAATTAAAAAAATCTTCAAGAATTAATTCTTTACTAAAATTTTCCCAAAACACAATTTTTCTATTTTTTAAACCATTGAAATTCCAATTTGTTCCATCAAAATCAACTTTTTCAATTACTTTTTTTTCTGCAAAAGATGGATTTTTAATTATTGAAAGAGCACACAAGTCAAATAATGGTCTTTCTTTATATCCATAGTTTATAAATAAATTTAAAGAATATTGACCAAAACTATAAAATTCACCACCGTGTCTTCCCTCTATTGGTACTTTGATTTTTCGTTTAAAGTTATTCATAAATTCTTTAATCTCATCAACATTAACTTTAACATAATCCGAACCAGTTTTTTCACCATATCTGACAGTAACAATTTCAAATTCTAAATTTTGGTTTTGAATTATAGGTTTTAATGAACCTGGGTCATTAATTAAATTATATTCTCCTTTTTTTGGAAAATTACTTCCAAGCCAAATCAATTTGATTTTTTTTGCGATTTCAGGATCTTTTTTTAAAGCTAATGCAACGTTTGTTAATTTTCCAATCGCTACAATTATAAGCTTTTCATTTTTAACTTGATTAGCATTTTCAATGATAAAATTAACTGCTTTGTGACCATCAAATTTTTTTCTTGTTATTTTATTTTTTATTGATTCATAATTTTTTGAGGCGCCAGGTATAACTCTTATTTTGTTTTTATATCCACAGAGATCAACAATTCTTTGAGCCTCTAAAACGTGATATTTTAATTTATTTCCTCCAAAAGTTTCATTAACAGTAATTCCAAGAATATTAAAAAATTTCTGGTTAAAAAGCATGTATGCAATTGCATGTTGATCATCTAATTCATTGTTTGCATC
>PACV01000033.1 GCA_002702875.1 Flavobacteriaceae bacterium | reverse complement strand
TCATCGATAAAAACCATTGATCAGACAATCTTGGTTCAATTACAGCATTAGTCCTTTCAGAAAATGCAATATTTGAATTGTAACTTTCTTGGCTTGATAATAATTTTAAAGCTTTAAGCTCATCAATGACTTTATTTCTAACGTCAAATCTATCAAGACCTTCATAATGAAGGCCATTTTTGTTAAGAGTTCCATCAGGATTAAATATATTTATAAATTCTAGATTGTATTTATCTCCTAAAATTTTATCATTAATATCATGTGCAGGTGTAATTTTTAAACAACCTGAACCTAATTCCATGTCAACATATTTATCAGAAATTATAGTTATTTCTTTATTTGTTATTGGTACTATAACTTTTTTACCTATATAATTTTTATATCTGTCATCATTAGGATTAACACATATTGCTGTATCCCCAAAAATAGTTTCAGGTCTTGTAGTTGCAACACTTATAGATTGAGATGAATTTTTAACTTTATAAATTAAGTAATATAAACTAGATTTTTTTTCTCTATAAACTACCTCCTCGTCAGATAAAGTTGTTTGAGCCAATGGATCCCAGTTAACCATCCTATTACCCTTGTAAATTAGACCTTTTTTATATAAATCAATAAAGACAGTTATAACTGATTCATTCATGTCATCATCCAAAGTAAATTTATTTCTTTCCCAATCACATGAACAGCCAATTTTTTTTAATTGATTTAAAATTTTACCTCCATAATTATTAGTCCACTCCCAAGCATATTTCAAAAATTGATCTCTACTTAAATGACTTTTTTCAATCCCCTTATTTTTTAGATATGACACAACCTTAGCCTCGGTGGCAATTGAAGCATGATCAGTTCCAGGAACCCAACAAGCATTATATCCTAACATTCTAGATCTTCTTATCAAAATATCTTGAATACAATTGTTAAGCATATGTCCCATATGTAGAACCCCAGTTACATTTGGTGGAGGAATTACAATTGTATAAGGTTTTTCTTTATTAGGTTTTGATGAAAAACAATTTTTATCAATCCACTCTTTGTACCATTTTTTTTCAATACTTGAAGATTCAAATTTTGAGTTGATTTCCATTTTAATTGTTTATGCAAAAATATGGCTCATTTCTAAAATTTGAAAATATAATCTTTATTTTGTTTAAATTTCTAAAATTTGTAATTTCAAATTATGAAAAAAATAGCCATTCTTACATTTATATTTTTTGCTTCAAACATTAGTGTTTATTCAATGTATGACCCCGACATTAAATTTACAAAAACTACAATTGACTACGGAAAAATAAACAAAGGCGAAAATGGCATTAAAATTTTTGAATTCCAAAATAATGGAACATCTCCCCTTAAAATAAATCAAGTTTATTCATCTTGTGGTTGTACTATCCCAAAAAAACCACAAAACCCAATAATGCCTGGAGATTTTGGTGAAATTGTAGTTAAATATGACACAAACAGATTAGGGTTGATTAACAAGACAATAACAGTTAAAAGTAATTCTAAAAATAATCCTGTAATTTTTTTAAAAATTAAAGGTGAAGTAAAACAGTAGAATTTAATTCTAGTGTATTGTTTTTTTTTAGATATTTGCGAATTATTTCTAATTAAATGCCAAAGCTCTCAAAAAAAGGTATAAACCTCCCTGAATCTCCTATTAGAAAATTGATTCCTTTCGCAGATTATGCAAAAAATAAGGGCGTCAATGTTTTACACTTAAATATTGGACAGCCTGATATTGATTCTCCTGAAGAGTCAATAAAGATTGTTAAAAAAAATAAACTTAAGTTGCTTCCATATGGATCTTCTGAGGGTTCATTAAGTTACAGAAAATCTTTAGTTAACTACTACCTGAATAACAAAATAAATATAAATCCAGACGATATTATAGTTACAACTGGAGCCAGTGAGGCTTTAACTTTTACCCTAAATTGTATATGCGATGCAGGAGATGAAATTATAATCCCTGAACCTTTTTATGCAAATTATAATGGTTTTGCCTCTGCCTCAAATGTTAAAGTTGTTCCAATAGTATCGAAATTTGAGGATGGGTTTAAACTTCCACTTGTTGAAAAAATTAAATCAAAAATTTCAAGTAGAACAAAAGCTATTTTAATATGTAACCCAAGTAATCCAACTGGTTATCTTTATAAAAAAAATGAAATAAAAAAACTTGGAGAAATTGCAATTGAAAACGATATTTTTATAATTGTTGATGAGGTATATAGAGAATTTATATATGACAAAACAAAAAAACATCATTCAATATTAGAATTTGAAAAATTTTCAAACAATTCTATAATGATAGATTCTGTTTCCAAAAGGTATAGCCTATGTGGTGCTAGAGTTGGTTGTATGATTTCAAAAAATAAAGAGCTTATGGCAACAGCTAAAAAATTTGCTCACTTAAGACTTTCCCCTCCAACTTTAGCTATTCTTGCTAGTGAGGCAGCTTTAATTAATTCTAATACTTATTTAAAAAAAGTGAAAAAGGAATATAAATTGCGAAAAGAAACATTAATAAGTGAAATTTCAAAAATTAATGGGGTTAAAATTTTAAACCCTGACGGTGCTTTTTATTGTATAGCTAGACTACCTGTTGATAGTGCTGAAAAGTTTTCTAAATGGTTACTTACTGACTTTTCATATAATAATGAAACAGTAATGTTTGCTCCTCTCTCAGGTTTTTATTCTTCAAAAGGATTAGGTGCTAAAGACATAAGAATTGGCTTTGTACTTAATTCAAGGAAATTAATTAGATCTGTAAAAATTTTAGAAAAAGCTCTTTATTCCTACAATAATTAAATTGATTTTTTTAAATTGTTTAATTGACTTACAATATGTATTTAAATAAATCTTTAAAATCATTCAATTCATTTGGAGTTGAATCATCTGCAGCTAAATATGTCAGAATTGAAAATATTGAGCAATTAAAAAAAATACTAAACAATAACAAGAAAGTAAAAAAAATTGTCCTTGGAGGTGGAAGTAATATACTTTTTACAAAAAAATTCAATGGTTTGTGTATTCATATGCAAAACAAAGGAATAGAAATCAAAAGTGAAACTGAAAATTATGTTGTTGTTGAAATTAATTCAGGTGAAAATTGGCATAATTTTGTAATGTGGTGTGTAAAAAAAGATTTCGGAGGAGTTGAAAATCTTGTTTTAATTCCTGGTTGTGTAGGCGCAGCACCAATTCAAAATATTGGTGCATACGGAGTTGAATTAAAAGACGTTTTTGAAAGTTGTAAGACCATTAACCTCGAAACATTAAAAACAGAAAAATATAAAATAGAAGATTGTAAATTTGGCTATAGGGATTCTATTTTTAAAGGTATGCTTAAAAATAAAGTTGTGATAACTAGCATACAACTCAAATTATCAAAAGTTAATCATAAATTTAACTTGAGCTACAAATCTTTAAACAAACTTAATGGTTTAAAAAAATTGAGTATAAAAAAAATAGCTCAAACAATTATCAAGATTAGAAATAGTAAATTACCAGATCCAAAAAAAATTGGAAATGCAGGAAGCTTCTTTAAAAATCCAATAATAGATAAAACTTTATTTGATAAACTACATAAAAATTACAAAAGTATACCTTTTGTTAAATTAACTAATGTGAAATTCAAAATCTCAGCTGCTTGGTTAATAGAAAATACTCTTAAAAAAAATTACAAAAAAGGGGATGTTGGTATTTATAAAAATCAACCCTTAGTGATAGTTAATTATGGTGATGCAGGAGGAAAAGAGATAATGAATTTCGCAAAAGATATTCAAAAAAAAGTCAAAAAAAAGTTTGAGATTAAACTTATAAATGAGGTTGTCATTCATTAACTATAATCTATTTTTTGAATCCATAATAATAGTTACTGGACCATCATTTAATAAATTAACTTTCATATCTGATCCAAAAATTCCGGAAGCAACATTTAGACCAGATTTTTTTTTTAATCTTTTGATAAAATTATCAAATAATTTTTTAGCATTTTCTGGTCTAGCAGCTAATGAGTAAGAGGGTCTATTACCCCTTTTAGAAGACGCTAATAAAGTAAATTGACTTACAATTAGTAACTCACCTGACACATCCATTATTGAAAAGTTCATTTTATAATTCTTGTCATTAAATATTCTCAACCCTAAGATTTTCATTGCAATCCAATCAATATCTTTTTCATCGTCATTTACAGAAAATCCAACAAACACCAATAGTCCAAAAAAAATTTTTGAAACAATTTTATTATTTACTTTAACAGAAGCATTTTTTACTCTTTGAATAACTACTCTCATATATTTATCTATATTTTTTTGACTCAAAATGTAAATCAATATAACTTTTATATCTTGAGGCAGAAATAGCTTTTTGATCCAATTTTTTTTTAACCATACAGTTAGGCTCATTTATATGATTACAGTCTTTAAACTTACAATACTCTTTCAAATGAGAAAATTCAACAAAATAGTCGGATAATTTATCGTTATCAAAATCAACTAATCCAAATCCCTTAATTCCAGGAGTATCAATAATTCTAATTTGATTTTCTAAATCAAACATTTCAGCAAAAGTTGTGGTGTGCTTACCAGAGTTATTCACCTCAGATATTTTTGAAGTTTTAACATTTAAATTTGGTGATATTGAATTAAGTAGTGTTGACTTTCCAACTCCGCTATGACCACAAAACATATTAACCTTTCTATTCATTATTTTTTTGATCTTAACAATATCTGGAATTGAAAAGGATGAAATTTTATAACAATCATAATTTATTGATTTGTAGGTTTTATATATTTTTTCTATATCTTCAAAATCATTTTTTGAATAGGTATCTATCTTATTAAATATCAAAATCACTTTGATTTTAAATGCTT
Organism: Flavobacteriaceae bacterium; assembly: GCA_002702875.1. Classification (GTDB taxonomy): domain Bacteria; phylum Bacteroidota; class Bacteroidia; order Flavobacteriales; family Flavobacteriaceae; genus TMED220. The sequence goes on along the minus strand of PACV01000033.1, from coordinate 11,389 downwards.
CAGCGGCAACTAAAAATCTATCAATAAAATTATATGAAGTAGGAGGATTATTTAATGTAATAAACAGAAAAACTTGATCTATGTTTGAAGCAATAATGTGAGATTCTTTTGATAATTTGACGGATTTTCTTATAATATAATTATCCCTTTTAAAAATTTTATTTATAATTCCAATCTTGCGATTACCTTCATCAATCAGACTAAACGAAACTTTATCACCAACAGCTATGGGATTTGTACTTTTAATATTTTTTGTTTTAAAATTTCCTTTAATACGACATTCAAAAAAAGTATTATTTAAATCTTTAACTTTATACCAAATACCCGTAGATTTGTATACCAATCCTTTTCTCAAAAATTAATATTTTTATTTGTTAATAAAGATATGATAGAATTATTAAAAGACAAATCACATTATATAATTAGTATATTTGAATACGTATGATAAATAAAGTTTTATTGGTTATATTAGATGGGTGGGGAATTTCAAAAAAAAACAATGATTCTGCTATTTTTCATGCCAAAACAGAATTTATTGATAGTTTATATAATACATATAATCACAATATTTTATTAACTCATGGAGAGCATGTAGGACTTCCAGAAGGACAAATGGGTAATAGTGAAGTTGGACATATGAATTTGGGCGCTGGTAGAGTTGTTCATCAAGATTTAGTTAAAATTAATATTTCAATTGCTGATGGTAGTTTAAAATCAAATAAAATTCTAAATGACGCTATCAATTATTCAATCAAAGAAGATAAAAATATACATCTTATGGGGTTACTATCTGATGGAGGAGTTCATTCACACATTAATCACTTAAAAGGATTGATAAACTTTATATCATTAAAAAAGAAATCAAATGTTTTTCTTCATGCATTTACTGACGGGAGAGATGTAGATCCTTATTCGTCTTTAACATATCTTAAAGATATCGAAGAACACATGATTAATACAACAGGTAAATTAGCAACTGTAATTGGAAGATTTTTTTCCATGGACAGAGATAATAGATTTGAAAGAATAAAAAAAGCATATGAATTATTAGTAAATTCAATTGGTTTAAAAACAAAAAACATATATGAAACTATAAATAATTACTATAAATCTGGAATCAGTGATGAATTTTTAAATCCAACTGTAATTGTTGATAGTCATAAAAAACCAATTGCCAAAATAAAAAAAAACGATGTTGTGATTTTTTTTAATTATCGAACTGACAGGGGAAGAGAGTTAACCCAAGTTTTAAGTCAAAAAGATTATAAGAATCTTGGTATGAAAAAAAAGAACTTAAAATTTATTACAATGACTAACTATGATAAAAATTTTAAAAATGTTAATGTTCTTTTTGAAAAAAAAAATATAAAGAATACGCTTGGAGAAATTTTATCAAAAAACTCAAAAATTCAAATTCGTATTGCTGAAACTGAAAAATATCCTCATGTAACATATTTTTTTAATGGAGGTCAAGAAAAACCTTTTGATGGTGAGGAAAGAATTTTGTGCGATTCACCAAAAGTAAAAACCTATGATCTGAAACCTGAGATGAGTGCATATGAGATAAAAGATATTTTACTACCTGAAATTCAAAAGGAAACAGCTGATTTCATTTGCTTAAATTTTGCAAATCCTGATATGGTTGGTCATACTGGAAATTTAGAAGCTGCCATACGTGCCTGTGAAGTTGTTGATGAATGTTTAGATTTAATAGTAAATGAATCACTCAAAAAAAACTACGTATCAATTGTGTTATCCGATCATGGAAATTGTGAAAAAATGTTAAACAGTGATGGTTCTCCAAATACAGCCCACACAACTAATCCAGTTCCGATAATTTTAGTAGATGAAAAAAAAAGAAAGATATCAAATGGTATACTAGCAGACATAGCTCCGACTATTTTAGATATAATGGGTATTAAACAACCAAAAGAAATGAATGGTAAATCTTTATTAAAATGAAATTTAAAATTATAGTTTTTATCTTTTTTTTGTTGTTTGTGAATTGTGGCAATTTAGTTAAAAACAAGTCTGATGAAATTATCATTGGGTCAGTGGAATATAATTACTTTGTAAATTCAACAAATGAGTGGTATACTGAATATGATCATAAAAAATTTATTGATTTTAAAATTGTAGAAAAAATAAAATCATATTTATCTGAAGTTAATATTAAAATCTTTTTTGGAACTTGGTGTGAAGATTCAAGAAGAGAAATACCAATATTATTTGAGATATTAAAATTTTGTGGCTATGATATGTCAAAAATTGAATTAATTGGTTTATCTAAAGAAAAAACATCACCTTCAAATATTGAAAAAAAATTCGAAATTAATAGAATACCAACAATCATCTTTATCAAAAATAATTCTGAATTAAATAGAATAGTAGAATATCCAATTGAATCCATTGAAAAAGATATTTTAAAAATTCTAAAAAATGAAAAGTATTTTAACGCTTATCATAGTGAATAAAGTTTATTTAAAAAATCATGAAGAAATTGAGCTAATAAGAGAAAGCTCCTTGATAGTCTCAAAAACACTTGGTATGTTAGCAGCTGAAATTAAACCTGGAGTCAATGGATTGGAATTAGACAAATTAGCAAATACATTTATTAGAGATCATGGAGGTATTCCTGGTTTTTTAGGGCTATATGATTTTCCTAATACTCTTTGTATAAGCCCAAATAGTGAGGTGGTTCATGGAATTCCAAATAAAAAACCATTTGAAAATGGAGATATTGTATCTATCGATTGTGGTGTTTTAAAAAATGGTTTTTATGGAGACCATGCGTACACTTTTCCTGTAGGCGAAATTAATACACAAACGAAAAAACTATTAAAAATCACAAAAGAATCTCTCTATATAGGTATTTCAAAATTTAATAAAAATAACAGAGTTGGGGACTTAAGTTATTCAATTCAAAAACACAACGAAGACAATGGATTTGGTGTTGTAAGAGAACTTGTTGGTCATGGAATAGGGAATTCAATGCATGAAGGTCCTGAAATTCCAAACTATGGTAAAAGGGGAAAAGGTAAAAAATTTAAAAATGGTATGGTAATAGCTATTGAACCAATGATAAATCAAGGTACTCACAAAATTAAACAACTTAGTGATGGTTGGACAATTACTACATTAGATAAATTACCTAGTGCTCATTATGAGCACAACGTAGCTCTAATTAATGGAAAACCACAATTACTATCAACATTTAGATACATATATGAATCACTTGGTATAAAATCAAATGAAGAGATTCCTTTTTTAAAAAATTAAAATGAATTACTTAATTAAAATTATTTTAAACAAAATACCAAGAAAGTATTTAATTAAGTTAAGTATTTTTTTAAAACCTTTTTTAAAAATCTTGTATAAAGGAAGTAAATACATAGACCCAATTGACAATAGTAGTTACAGAAAGTTTTTACCATATGGTTACAACAAAATCAGAGAAAATGCTCTTTGTCCAGGTACTTTTTCACTAGAGAGACACAGATTACTATGGCTTTACTTAAAAAATGAGACTGACTATTTTAAAAAAAAATCCAAAGTATTACATATTGCTCCAGAGCAAATTTTTTATAAAAAATTTAATAGTTTTAAAAACTGGGATTATACAACTTTAGACCTTTTTTCACCATTAGCAAAAATAAAGGCAGACATTTGCAATATGCCTTTTACAAACGACAAATTTGACCTTATAATTTGTAATCATGTTTTGGAGCATGTGGTTGACGATAAAAAGGCTTTAAGTGAGATTTATAGAGTTCTCAAAAGAGGAGGTTGCGCAATATTGCAAGTCCCTATCAATGAATCAATAGAGAAATCAAAAGAAAATAAAGGATTTATGACAAGAGGCCAAAGAACAAAAGAATTTGGTCAATATGATCATATAAGGTCTTATGGAAATGATTTTTACAAACTCTTAAAATCAGTGGGTTTTATTGTTAAGGCAACTGATTATTTAAAAAAAATTGATTACAATTTGAAAATTAAATATTGTTTACCTAAAAACGAAAAAATTCCAATTGCTTATAAAGCTTAATTTTTATTCCAATTATTTGAAAAAACCTCTTTTATGGAATCTTTTTCAGCAACTATCCAATAAGCATTTAACTCATTAAAATTATTAATTATTTTGTAACCTAAATTTAAAGGCATTACCATTAATGCTGTTGCAAAAGCGTCAGCTGTTGTGCAATCTTTTGCAATTACGCTTACGCTTAAAATTTTGGATTTAATTGGCTCACCCCTTTTTGGATCTATTAAGTGTGTATATCTTTCTCCTGTGATTGAATCAATTCTATTTTTTCTGTAATTACCAGATGTCGCAATTGCACTATTATTAAGAAAGGTACTGGAAATAACCGATCTGTTTTTTGATAATTTTGGGTTTTCAATTGCAATATTCCATACTTTATTTGTTTTGATATTTTTCCCTCTTGCAATTATTTCACCTCCAATTTCAATTAAATAATTTTTATATCCAAGAGATTTAAAATATTTGTCAATTTGATCAACAGTGTATCCTTTACCAATTGCATTAAAATCTAAAAAAATATTTTTATTTTTCTTAACAAGTTTATTGTCACTGTTCAAATATACCTTTTCAAACCCTGTAATATTCTTAAGACTATCTTTTTGAAAATTTGAAATACTTTTTATTCCTTTCTTAACTCCAAATCCATATGCATTTACAATATTTCCAATTGTAGGGTCAAAATAACCTTTTGTAGATTCCCAAATTTCTTTTGACTTTGAAAAAATTTCAATAAAATGATAATCTAATTTCACATTATTATTGTGAGTATTTACTTTATTGACAATTGATTTTTTTTCATAATTAGAAATAGACATGTTTATAACATTAAATATTGAATCTATATCTTTTCTTAACTTAATCTTATCATTGAATTCCTTTTTTTCATATTCAATAAAATAGGAGGTACCAAGAGCATATCCATATATATTATCCATTTGTTTATTTTCAAATGAACATGACTTGAAAATTAAAATAACTGATACAATAAAATAAAAACTTTTTTTCATTATTCTATTTTTTTCAATCCATTATAATTTAAAATATAAGATTGATTTTTTTCAAGTTTTAATTTTAAATTTTTTGGGTTACCCAAACCAACTCCTGCATAAAAAATTTTTGCTTTAAAACCTTTTGCGTGCTCAATAATTTTTTTAAAATTATCTAAATTAAAATAATCTGGGTTATTTGGAAATCTTACAGCTCGAATAATCACAAAAAAAACTTTCTTATCTTTCAAACAAACAAATTGAGGATCTTTTTTTAATTTAGAATTCACAGACAAAAATTCATATCCAGATTTTTTTAACTGATCACCAACAATTTTCATGGCTAAATTATGCATTTCTTGTGCACTTAAAAAATTCATTTTTTACAAATTTTTTGGGTATAGATTTTTTTTTTTAAATTAAACCATAAATATTTAAAAATGAAAAAGAATAGTGTATTAATTTATTTCCTTTTATTTTTTTTAATGTCTTGCTCAAATAAAAAATATGATACTTTAAAAAAAGTTGAAAATGGATACGAATATGAGTATGTTTTTGGTGACCCAATGAAAACAAGAATTTATACTCTAAAAAATGGTTTAAAAGTTTACTTAAGTAAATATGAAGATGCTCCTAGACTTCATATTTTAACAACTGTAAAAGCTGGAGGTAAAAATGATCCAAAAGATAATACTGGTCTAGCTCATTATCTTGAGCATATGATGTTCAAAGGAAATAAACATTTTGGGACTTTAGACTATGATAAAGAGAAACCAATTTTAGACTCAATTGAATTATTTTTTAATAATTATTCTAAAATTAAAAATCCAAATGAAAGAAAAAAATTCTATAAAAAAATTGATTCAATTTCAAACATTGCCTCTTCATATGCTATAGCCGGTGAATATGATAAATTAATATCACAAATTGGTGGGAAAAAATTAAATGCTGGGACCCATAACGATTATACTGTATACACAGTTGACATTCCATCAAATGAAATTGGCAGATTCCTTGAAATTGAAGGATTGCGATTTCAACAAATTGTTAATAGACTATTTCATACTGAACTAGAGGCAGTATATGAAGAAAAAAATCGTGCTTTAGACAATGATAGTAGAAAATCGTATGAGGAATTGATGAGTAAACTATTTCCTAATCATCCTTATGGAACCCAGTCAGTTTTAGGTACGGTAAATCATCTGAAAAATCCCTCTATAACTGAAATAAAAAACTACTTTGATTCATATTATTCTCCAAATAATATGTCAATTGCAATAAGTGGAGATTTAAATTATAATAGTACTATCAAACTTATTGACGAAAATTTTGGGAATTTAAAATCAAATAAAAATTTACCTGTTTGGGAAAAAGTAAATGAAAATAAAATTGAAAATATTATCAGATCAGAAGTATATGGTCCAAGTGAAGAAAATCTAGAAATAGGTTTTCGATTCAACGGAATTGGATCATACGACCACACTATGATATTACTTGTAGATATGATTCTAAATAATAGAAAAGCAGGATTAATTGATCTAAATCTAATGCAAAATCAATTAGTTTTAAATGCTGGATCAACAATAGTTCCCTATGAGGACTATTGCATTCATTATTTATATGGAAAACCTAAAAAAGGTCAAGATTTAAATGAAGTTGAATCCCTTATAATAGACCAAATTGATCTCATTAAAGATGGTGAATTTGACGATTGGTTAATCGAAGCCATAATAAATGATTACAAAATTAATTTGATGAAATCATATGAATCTAATTATTCAAGAGCAAGAGCAATGAGTAGATCATTCATTTATTATAATGATAATTGGGCTGAAAGAATCAGATTATTTGACAAAATGATGAGTATAACTAAAGAAGAAATTATTGATTTTGTTAAAAAAAATTACAGTAATAATTATGTAGCTGTATATAAAAAAGTAGGTGCTGATAAAAATTTGATTAAAATTGAAAAACCATCAATCACCAAGGTTAATTTAAATAGAAACAAAAAATCAGATTTTTTTAAAAAAATAAATGATACCAAAGTTGAAAAAATAAAGCCAAGATTTTTAGATTTTAAGCAAGATTTACAATTTGATAAATTAGACAATATCCCAATTATCTATAAAAGAAACGAAGAGAACGATTTTTTTGAGTTTACGTATTTATTTGATTTTGGAAAAAACTCATTACCACTTTTACCCTTAATCAGTGATTTTATTCCTTTTATTGGTTCAAATAATTTTAGTTCAAAAGAACTTCAAAAAGAATTCTATAAGATAGGCTGTAACTATTCCGTAAGTTCTTCTAGCGACCAAACCTACATAACAATAAGTGGTCTTGATAAGTATATGGAGAAAGCTATTGAACTCTTTGAAGATATCATGAAAAATCCCGTTAGTAGTAAACAAGATTTAGATAAATTAATTGACAGAATTTTAAAGAAAAGAATAAATCAAAAAAAAGATAAAAGGATTATTCTTCAAACAGCTCTTTTTAATTATGCCAAATATGGGAAAGATAATCCATTTACCAATATTTTATCTGAAAGTGAATTAAAAAATTTAAATATTGATGATATTAATAAAGTAATAACAAATCTATATAATTATCCACATCAAATTCTTTACTATGGAAAAAGAAATATGAATTCGTTAAAATCAATAATTAATCAATATCATAGAGTAAATAAAAATTTTATTTCAATACCAAAGGCAACTATTTTTGAAGAATTACCTACAACTAAAAATAAAGTTTTTTGGACTGATTTTGATATGGTTCAAACTGAATTTATGCTCTTAAATAGGTTGGATTTACTTGATAACAAATTAACATCAAAAATTCAACTGTATAATAATTACTTCGGAAGTGGAATGGGAAGCATAGTTTTCCAAGAAATTAGAGAAGCACAAGGACTTGCTTATTCAGTTGGAGCAAGTTATAGACAAGCAACTAAAAAAAATCGATACGATCAAATGTTAGCTTATGTCGGAACACAGTCTGATAAACAAAAAGAGGCAATGAAAAGTATAAATCAACTTATTAATAATATTCCAAAATCTGAGGAGTTATTTGATATTGCAAAAAAATCGATTATAAACACCCTAGAAAGTGAGAGAATAACTAAATCCTCAATAATATGGAAATACATTAATCTTCAAAAAAAGGGTTTAGATATAGACGAAAGAATTAAGATATACAACGAGATTTCTAATTTGAAACTAAGCGATCTGGAAATTTTCCAAAAAAAACATATTAAAGACAAAAGCTTCAATACAATTTTAATTGGAAAAAAAGATAAAATAGACTTTAGAGATTTGAGAAAATATGGTGAAATTGAAGAGGTATCGCTAAAAGATTTATTTGGATATTAGTTTAATATTCATCAACCACCAAAATCATCGTATCTGACGTTTTCAGGTGGAATACCAAAATCTTCTGCCATTTTCTCAACTGCTTGATTCATTAGTGGAGGTCCGCAAAAATAAACTTCAATTTCTTCTGGCTCTTCATGTTTTGAAAGATATTGATCTATTACTACCTGATGAACAAAACCTTTAAATCCGTCCCCATCAGAATCTAGGGTTTCTTTTACTTTCCAGTTATCTTCCTCAAGTGGTTCAGATAATGCGACATAAAACTTGAAATTAGGATAATCTTTTTCTAAAGCTCTAAAGTGATCCAAATAGAATAATTCCCTTTTAGACCTTCCTCCATACCAAAAAGTGACTTTCCTTCCAGTCTTAATTGTTTTAAATAATTCGTATAAATGAGATCTCATCGGTGCCATTCCCGCACCACCTCCAACATAAAGCATTTCTGAATCAGAGTGATTTATAAAAAACTCTCCAAATGGACCAGATATAGTAACCTTATCGCCAGGTTTTTTTGAAAATATATATGATGATGCAATTCCAGGATTAACATCCATCCAATTATTTTTATTTCTGTCCCAAGGAGGAGTAGCAATTCTGACGTTTAGCATAACCTCTTTTCCTTCAGCTGGAAAAGATGCCATAGAATAAGCTCTCTCAACAGTTTCCTGATTTTTCATTACTAATGGCCAGAGTTGAAATTTGTCCCACTCAAGCTTAAATTTATCTTTTTCATCAGGATGTTCGTCAGGGTGAGCTGAGATATCTATATCTGAATATTTTACTTCACATTTTGGAATTTCAATTTGTATATATCCCCCAGCTTTATAATCCATTTCCTCGGGTAATTCAACTACAAATTCTTTAATAAAAGAAGCTACATTCCAATTTCTAACAACAGTAGCTTCCCATTTTTTTATTCCAAATATTTCCTCTGGAACTTCAATTACCATGTCTTCTTTGACTTTAACTTGACAACCTAATCTCCAACCGTCAGCAATTTCTCTTCTAGAAAAGTGTGGTTTCTCCGTTGGTAAAATCTCACCTCCACCAGATATAACTTGGCATCTACACTGAATGCAAGTTCCTCCTCCTCCACAAGCCGATGGTAAAAATATCTTATTATTTCCAAGTGTATTTAACAAGGTTGCTCCTGACGATACTTTAAGATCATCTTGTCCATTTATTTTTAATGCCACAGGTCCTGAGGGTAGCAATTTTGCCTTAACACCTAAAAGCATCGTAACTAACAATAAAATTATTCCTAAAAAAACTACTATACTAACTAAAACTAAAGTAAAATCCATAAATTATAATTTAATACCCATAAAACTCATAAATCCAATAGCCATAAGACCAGTTATAATAAAAGTAATACCTAATCCTTTTAAAGGTTCAGGGATATTGGAATATGCAATTTTTTCTCTTATGGCAGAAATTGCAAGAATTGCTAAAAAGAAGCCAACACCAGATCCCAAACCATAAACACCAGATTCAACAATACCAGAAAATTCTTTTTGTTGCATAAAAAGTGAACCACCTAGTATTGCACAATTTACAGCAATTAATGGTAAAAAAATACCTAAATTACCGTATAACTCAGGAGAAAATTTTTCAACAATCATCTCAACTAACTGAACCATTGAAGCAATAACAGCTATAAACATTATAAAAGTTAAAAAACCTAAATCTAAAGTTGCATAATTATCACCAAGCCAACTCAATGCTCCCTCTTGAAGTACATATGAGTTAAGTAAAAAGTTAATTGGAACAGTTATTGCTAAAACAAATATTACAGCCAAACCAAGACCAACAGCAGTTTTAACTGTTTTTGAAACTGCAAGATAAGAACACATACCTAGAAAATAAGCAAAAACCATATTCTCTATAAAAATACTCTTAACAAAAAGGTTTATATATGATTCCATAACATCAATTTTTTTCAATTAATTTTCTATTTCTTGCTCGTTGAATCCAAATAAAAATTCCAACAGTAACTAAAGCCATAGGAGATAAAAGCATTAGACCATTGTCTTGATAACCTAAATCGTAAATAAATTCAGGGATAACTTTATAACCATAAAGTTTGCCAGATCCAAGAAGTTCTCTGAAAAAAGCAACTAATATCAATATAAATCCATAACCTGCAGCATTACCAACACCATCTAAAAAAGATTTCCATACACCATTACCTAAGGCAAATGCCTCAAGTCTTCCCATAACTATGCAATTTGTGACAATTAAACCAATGAAAATTGATAGTTGCTTGTATACATCGTATGCAAAAGCTTTCAAAATTTGATCAACTAGAGCGACCAAAGATGCAACAACAACAAGCTGAACAATAATCCTAATTCTATTTGGTATAAGATCTCTGAGTAATGAAACTATCACATTACTAGCTCCCATAACTGCCATTACAGAAATTGTCATAACAACGGCAGGTTTTAACTGAACAGTTATAGCTAGGGCAGAGCATATTCCTAGGACTTGAACAGTTATAGGATTGTTGTCATCAAGAGGATCACTCAAAAGTGCCCTATTCTTTTTTGAAAATAAAGGTTCTCTTTCTTTATTTATAAAAAACAAACTAGATTTTTTATTTTTTTGTTTTTTAGTTAGCATTTTATTTAATTATTAAAATTTATATTTTTTTCATTTTGTCAAAATATGATGTATACTTCTCTAGTCTTTCTGATATCATATCAGAAACACCATCACCAGTAATTGTAGCTCCTGAGATATAATCAACTTGATTATCTTCCTTATCGAGTCCTTTTGGGTCATTATTAGTTTTAGAAACATCAATACCAACCAAATTATTTTTTTGATCTAAAATTTTCTCACCCTTAAAACTATCCTGGAACCAATCTTGAGTTATTTCAGCTCCTAATCCTGCAGTCTCGCTTTTATGATCAAATACAACACCCTTTATAGTTTTAAAATCATTTTCGAGTGCAATATATCCCCATATTGCATCCCAC
>PACV01000032.1 GCA_002702875.1 Flavobacteriaceae bacterium | reverse complement strand
ATTATTTAATATTTCTGTAACAACATTTCTTTGAATACATATTACATTATTTTCATGAAGATAAAAGCAGAATATATATGGATTGACGGTCAAACTCCGACCGCAAAATTAAGGAGTAAAACAAAGATAATTGAACAAGGCACAGAGCCTCCAATTTGGGGTTTTGACGGTTCAAGCACCCAACAAGCTACAGGTGACCAATCAGATTGTGTCTTAAAACCAGTTGCTCAGTTTCCAGACCCAATAAGAGGCGGAGACAACATATTAGTTATGTGTGAAGTGATGAATGTCGATATGACTCCACATGCTTCGAATACAAGAGCAGCCTTAGTGGAATCAGCTTCAAATTTTAGCGAGTTTGAACCATGGTTTGGTATGGAACAAGAATATACCTTTTACGAACAGTCATATGATTCGTTAAAGTACGGACAACCATTAGGTTTTCCTCCTTCAGGTTATCCAGCACCACAAGGTGGATATTATTGCGGAGTGGGCGCAGACGAAGTATATGGTCGTGAAATTTCTGAAGCTCATGCAACCGCTTGTATAGAAGCAGGACTGGGCATTTCTGGTACAAATGCAGAAGTTATGCCTGGCCAATGGGAGTTTCAAATTGGGCCTGTAGGAGCACCAGATATTGGAGACCAAATCTGGGTTGCTAGATGGCTACTCTACAGAATTGCAGAAGATTGGAATATCTCTGCAACACTAGATCCAAAACCTGTAAAAGGAGATTGGAATGGTGCAGGTATGCATACAAACTTTTCTACAAAACAAATGAGAGAAGATGGTGGATACGACGCAATTGTTGCAGGATGTGAAGCTCTTGGTAAAAATGCTGATTTGCACGTAAAAAATTATGGTGCGAACATTGAAGACAGGCTTACAGGTGACCATGAAACCCAAAGTTTTGACACTTTTTCTTATGGAGTCAGTGACAGAGGGGCATCAATAAGAATTCCTTGGCAAGTTGAAGTCGACAAAAAAGGTTATTTAGAAGACAGAAGACCCAATGCGAATGGTGATCCTTATGTGATTGCTATGTTAATGATTGATACTGTATGTTCAGCAGCTTCTAGCTAGAAGTTGCTGACGCAACAAGTTGTTCTATACGTTCAACAAACAAATCTAGGTTACTATTGAAAGACTCTAATGCGGCAGCTCTTCTTTCTCCTGTATCTGGCGCTGTAAGGCCTTCAAGAAGCTCTACTGTATCATCAGCAATCAAATTGACGAGTATTGTTAACTCTTCATGGCTTGAAACCAAAGATGAATTTGTACTTGGTGGGCCAGGATTAGTAAAAATTATTACAAAACTGGCAAAGTCTTCAATAAATTCTTCAAACTCAACCTGGGCTTCCTGGTAAGTAGTAACCTTATCGTCCCAGCGTTGATTTGTTTCTAAAACTTTTTTTCCAAGCTCTATAGCTTGTATTTTCTCACCAGTTATTTCCTCCAGATAATTTACAATACCTTCTGGAATAGTTGTAGTTGTGGTAGATGTTGTAGAGTCGATAACTTCTTGAGCTGTAGATGTCGTTGTAGTGTCACTTAAGACTAATTCGATATCATTATTTGTCGCAACCCTGTTAATAAATGTATAAGTTGTAGCAATCATGCCTATAAGAACTAATGGTAAAATCAATCTTCCTGGTTTTGGATCAGAATTATAGTTTTGCATAATTATATACTATCATTCTTACTCTTAAAGTCTTGGATTATGTCATCCCAAGAACCCGAATTCTTTTTTGTTATTGTAATAAATCCGGGTCCGGTAAATATATTTTCTATACTAGAATTTTCTAACAGTATAGAAATTTCAAAAAATGTTGATTTAGTTTTATCATCTAAATAAATAGAAGTTTCTAAATCGTGGTTTATTAATATTTTTTTTGCATTCGGATTTGGTGTATCTAAAAATTCCATAGTTAAAATTATTTTAATAGAAAATAAACGTTATTATATGTCTGTATGCGAAATCAAAAAGCTTTAAATATTAATTTTGTTAACATCAGTCAATTTAAGTCGATACTTGCTTTATATTTATTTACTCTTGGTACTTGCTTGCTTGGGTTTTCAGCTTATTTGATGTTGGCAAGTTTCGGATACTCTTCAAACAATTTAACATCTTGGTCTGGACAAAGTCTTTTTTGGGGTTTTATATTTTTTTTTGGATCTTTATTTATTTTATTTTTTCCTATAGAATTTTTAAATTTTTTTAAATTAGTAAATAAAACTTTTGTTGAACTCATATCAAACATTTTATTTACAATTTTAATTTCTATAATATTTCTTGTACTCTTCCAAATTTTTATTCCAAATTCTTTAAGTATTTTTCAAGAAGTTGGTGATTTATTCAAAGCAACTTCTTTCGCTGGTTTTATTATTGTTCCTATATCCTTATTTACTTTAAATTATTTAGCTGCAAGATATAATTTTTTTGATAATTTTGGATTCAGTCTAATTTTAATTATATGGATATTCGGAACGTTGTTTTTCGTTTAATTTTACATTTCTTCAACTGTCTCAATTCCTAGGATATCAAAAATAATTTCAATTATTTCTAAACATACAATCAAGATATTCAGTCTTCTATTTTGAAGTTCCATATTTGCTTCGTCTAAAATTCTTGATTTTTTGTAAAAAGAATTAAATCTCTGGCAAAGTTCATACAGATACTCTGCTAGGTGATGAGGCTCGTTGTGTTTTTTTGATCTTTTAAAAGTATCAGAAAACTTTAAAATAGACAAAATTAAGTCTTTTTCAGCATCAGTCAAGTTTAATTTATCAAAATTATCAAGATATTCTATCTGATTTAAGTTTTTTAATATACTTTTAATTCTTACTCTTGTATATTGAATATAAATTGCAGTCTTGCCTTCTGTATTTGTAAATTTTTCAACATCAAATTTATAATTTGAGCTTCTGTCGATTAATAAGTCCGAAAACACCAAGACTGAATTCGTAAGTATATGAGCATTGTTTTTGTTATTCTTTCTTATAAGTATTTTATAAATATCTTGCCATAAATCTTCTAGAGGGTAAACGTCACCTTGCCTTGTTTTGAAAGGCTTTCCCTCAGCATCATTTATAGTTCCAAATCCTATATGTTTAAAATTTGATTTCGAAAAATTAAAATACTTAATACTTGAAAATAGTTGTTTAAAATGTGCACTCTGCCTACTGTCAACAATGTAAAAATATTCATCTGGAGATATTTTTTGTTCTCTGTCTAATACAGTGGCTAAATCTGTTGTCATGTATAAATATGTAGAATCACTTTTAAGAATTAGAACAGGAGGATCAACTTTTTCCTTTGAAATCAATGCACCATCATCAAATGCAACATAATTATTATTTTTAAGACTTTCTATCATTTGAGGAATTAAATCTACGACTGTACTTTCTCCATAAAATAGATCGAATTTATGATTAAGTTTTAAAAGTAATTTTTCTATACTATTAATTGTTATATTTGAAACTATTTTCCAATCATTATATAGATTTTGACTTTTTTCATTTAATTTCGATAAATTTTGTGCAACTTTATTTTTAAACTCAATATTCTCAGTGGTCAACTTACTTGCTTTTGGATAGATTTCTTGAAGATCTTTGTCACTTAAATTTTTTATTTCAATATTATTTTCATAGCAGTAAGTCAAAATTTGAGAAATTGGTATACCCCAATCGCCAAGATGAATATCTGATGTACAGTTGTTTCCTGAAATCTTATAAATATTGTATAAAGCTCTACCTATATTTAATGGTCTTAAATGACCAACATGCATACTTTTGCCAATGTTTGGACCACCATAATCAAAAATATATTTTTTGGGTTTGCGGTCTTTTATTGTTTCTAATATTTCTTCTTTAGATTTTTGTAAGTATTTTAAAACTTTAGATAAATGAAGTGTTACATTAATAAATCCATTTTCAGTAAGCTCTATTTGATCTACATACTTATTTTTTTCTAAAGTTTTGGTCAATAGTATGAAATGTTTTTGACGATTCGTTGTTTCCTTTATTTTAATTAATGAAGGTGATTGTAGGTGCACTTGGTCAAATTTTGAAAAATTAAAAATATAATCAACTTCAGAATTTTTATTGATTTTGTCTAAGCCTAAAATTTCTTCAATCACTGTAATTTATATTAGCTCTTTTTGTTAGACAAGAATACAACATAAAAAAGGCCAGGTATATAAAGCAATTCACTTAATGGACCTAAACTAAACTGACTACCAAATGTAAATAAAATACTTGGAACAAAACAAAGCACAAAAATAAATTCTGTAACAAATCTATTTTCCAATGCAACAAGTAAATAATTTGAATCGTAACTTTTATTTCTATTAAAGATTGAAGTAGCTAAAAAATACTTTGAACTTTTACTTTTAAGTGCAAAAACTCCGATCAAAATAATAAAGATCGTTATATATGTGCTTATATTTTGACTAATATTGAAAAACCTCGAAATAAACTGTGAAGTAACTGGATTTGTGATACCTGATTCAAAAGTTAATTCATTTGTCAAATAACCATTAATCATCAAATCAATGTAATCAGTAAATGCTTTTCGAAAAAGCAAAATTTGAAAACTAAAAAAAGCGGCATAAATTCCTATCAACTTGAATAAAGCAGTAATTAAATTTTTAAACTTTGTTTCATTTAGAAGAATAAATAGACCAACCACAATTAAATACTGTATTTTGAAAAAAGAGACTACACATAGTAAAAAAATATTTAAGTTAATATTTTTACCCTTGATAAGATTCCTAAGACTTACTGCCATAACTATAGCAAGCAAATATCCATAATTACCTGTTCTTACCATGTGAAGCATTGAAAGATTTAATCCTGTTGATAAACACATTCCTTCTATTATTGAAAACTTGAAGTGGCTTAATACTATTGTTATACCAAACAACATTTGAATCCAAAAATAATTATTCAAATAAGTAAATCCAGCAATGTTAAAATTACAAATCTTGTTGTAAATTAGCCAAATAAATGGCGATAGTCCAGGTTTAATTTTTTGATATTCAAAATCATAAATATTCTGATTTTGATCTCTAATGCTTTCAGAAATGTCTGTAACACAATACAGTGACAAGTCCCAACCCCTATACTCTTGGAATACTATAGATGTTGAAATTGTTAATAAAGATAATAAAAAACATGAAAAATACATAACATTTTTAATGTATTGATGTTTAAGAACCCAATCAAACTTGTACACGGCAATTAATATTACTGTGTATGCAATTACAATTATATAATCCAGAAAATTTGGAAAATCAGATGCGGCTTTTGAGAAAATTCCATTTGCCGTTCCAATATTTTGCAATAATTCGCTATTAAAAAAATATTTTTTTATAAGTATTGTTAAAAGTTTTATAAAAATAATAAAAGTACTAGCTATATAGAAAGCTGAGTATTTGGCATTTTTTAACATATTTAAACAGGATAAATCAAATATTATAAAATTTATTACTTATTAGTAACAAAACTTTCTAATTTTTTAAATGAGATATTGCTATCATTATCCAAATATGGCAAAAATTAAAGTCTTATTAGTTGGTTATGGTTATTGGGGACCTAACTTAGCAAGAAATTTAAATGATAATTCACAAATTGAATTTTCAGGAATATTAGAAATTGATAAAGATCTTCACAAAAAAATTAGTGAAGATTATCCAGGTATTCCTATTTTTAGTGATATCGATGAAATTAATGATGGACATGATGCTGCAATAGTTTCCACCCCTGCAACCACACATTTTTCAATTGGAAGAAGCCTTTTAGAAAAAGAACTGCATGTTCTTGTGGAAAAGCCACTGGCTACATCTGTAGATGAATGTGAAAAGTTAATTAAAATTGCAAAAGACAAGAACTTAAAATTAATGGTTGGACATACGTATCTTTACAACTCATCAGTCATAAAAATTAAAGAGATAATTAACTCAGGAGAAATAGGCAACCTATTAACAATACATTCCGAAAGATTGAACCTAGGGCAAATCAGACAAGATATAAATGTTATGTGGAATTTAGCACCCCATGACTTCTCAATTATTTCATATTTAGTAGGCAGCTATCCGAAGAGCATAACAGCTAGTGGGAATGATTTTATAAAAAAAGGAATGCACGATATTGTTTATGTTCACTTAGGTTTTGAAAACAATGTAACAGGGTTTATACACAATAGTTGGTTGCATCCTTTAAAATCTAGAAAAGTAATTGTTGTTGGTTCAGAAGGAATGATAGTTTTTGATGATACTAAGTTAGACAATCAAATAGTTGTTTATGAAAAAGGTGTAGATTGGGACAAAATCACAAAAAGTCAAAAAGGAAAAAATTCAAGGTTTGAAATTATTGATGGAGATTATTATTCACCTAAAATTGAAGCTCAGGAACCACTATCAACTGAAATACAGGCATTTATTGATTGGATAAAACTTGATAAACAACCTATTTCTGATTCAATGAATGGTCTTGAAATAGTTAAGATATTAGAAAAAGCACAGAAAGATCTTGAAATTTGACCCAGTTAAAGAATTTTTTAAATGAGAATAATTTTTCTAAATTATCAATAGCTATTCCTACTTATAACGAGGAATCCAATATCGCTTTAATGATTGAAGAGTGTATAGATTTTTTAGGAGATCAACCAGATGTTTTAGAGTTAGTGATAGTAAATGATAAAAGTACAGATATGTCATTAAAAATTGCCCAAGACTTAACTAAAAAATATAAATCTGTGCATTTGATAGATAATGGAGAAAATATTGGTTGCCACCCGAGCCAGCTTGTAGGTTGGAATAATACTGATGCAGACGTGCTATATATGCTACCATCTGATAGACAAATTCCACCTAATTCCATTCCAGAACTTTTAACAAATTTAAAAAATAATGATATAGTTTGGACTAATAGGGTTCCAAGGAACGATCCCTATTTCCGAAAAGTAGTATCTTATTTTTATAATTTTATCTCCAGAAAACTGTTTAATCTTATTCCTAACGATGTTGACTCAGCTGTAATGATTCGAAATGAATCATTTAAAAGAATAAATAAACATTTAGACTCTAAATCAGCATTCATTCAAGTTCAGATTGGCTTCCTTGCTTCAATAATGAAATTCAATCAGATACAAGTCAATATTTCACATAGGCCAAGAATGGCCGGAGCTGCAAAAGGTATTAATCTTCATGATGTAACTTGGGTACCAAAAGAACTTTTAAGCTTGTTACAACAACGAAAAAAATTTAGAAACCTTAGAATAGAGGAAGAATGAAAGAAGTAAAATTTAATGACCTAACATTACAAGTTCATAAAATTAAAGATTCTATCAATCAAAATATTCAAAATGTTATGAACTCTAATGCTTTTATAAAAGGAAATTTTGTTAAACAGTTTGAAGAAAATTTCAAACAATACTCAAACGTAAATCACACAATTGGAGTTTCTAATGGAACTGACGCACTGTTGATTGCAATGGAGTCTTTAAAAACAAAAGGTGAAGTTTTAGTTCAGCCAACAACTTATGTTGCTTCAGCATCTATGATTCCAAGAATTGGAAATGAAGTAAGGTTTATAGATGTAAATGAAAATAGTTGGCAAATATCTGTAGATAATATTTCTGATAGAATCAACAAAAAAGTTGCAGGAATTATAGGAGTTCACCTATATGGATTTCCGTTCGATGTAGAAAATATTTTAAATTTATTACAAGATAATGAAATTTGGATGATAGAAGACTCAGCTCAATCTCATGGAGCAAAAATTAATGGTAAGAATACAGGAACTTTTGGTGATATAGCAACTTACAGTTTTTTCCCAGGTAAAAACTTAGGAGCTTTCGGTGACGCTGGAGCAATTACAACAGACGATGATGAATTAGCAATGTTATGCAGAAAGCTTGCAGATGGTGGAAGATTATCAAAGTATGAACATGAAATATTGGGATGGAATTCTAGGCTTGATACTATTCACGCAGCAGTACTTGACGTAAAACTCACATTATTAGATGAATGGAACATTGAGAGAAGAAGAATTGCTAATATATATGATGAAGAGCTTTCTTCTCTTGAACAAGTTACCTTACCTATAAAACTTGAAAATACAGAACCTGTTTACCATATTTACCCTATATTGGTTGAAAATCGAGAAGGTTTTATTAAGTATCTTAAAGAACAAGGAGTAAGTACCGGAATACATTACCCAATCCCACTTCACTTGCAAAAAGCGTTTTCATATTTAGGTCATAAAGAAGGAGACTTTCCTAACAGTGAAAGAATTTGTTTTAACGAAGTTTCTCTACCTATATATCCATACATGGAAGAAGAAGATGCACATTATGTATGTGAAATTATTAAAAAATATTTTAAAAAGACATAATGTGTGGAATCACTGGTTTCTATTCCAAAACAGACAATGGACTACCAAAGCATAACCTAGTAAACTCTACCAACACTTTTCGTCATAGAGGACCTGACAGTGAAGGGTATTACTATAAAAACCAAAACGAAGAAGGAAAGATAGTAAGCTCTTTTGAACAAATTAAAAATAAAGATTTTTTAAAAATTGGGATTGGTTTTAAAAGATTAAGCATCTTGGATGTTGAACATGGGTCACAACCTTTTACATCGCCTGACGGAAGATACACAGCTGTTTTTAATGGTGAAATATATAACTTTAAAGAATTAAAACAGCAACTATCAGACTGGGAATTTAAATCAAATTCTGATGGAGAAATTCTTATTCCAATGTTAATTAAGTATGGATTAGATTTTGTAAAAAAACTAAATGGGATGTTTGCAATCAGCATTTACGATGCAAAAGAAGATAAGTTTATTTTGATTAGAGATCAAGTGGGGGTTAAACCTCTTTATATCTATGAAGATTCAAATATTTTTGCATTTTCAAGTGAAATAAAATCTTTATTAAGTTTTGATTCAGTAAAAAGAGAAATCAACTACGAGTCAGTATATGATTATTTAACTTTTCAAAACATTTTTGGTGATAAAACTTTATTTAAAAACATTACATTAATGCCTAAAGGATCAATCCTGATTTTCAAAGAAAACTCCAGAGAAAATCTAACTTTCTGGAAGTATTCTGATCAAGACCTATGCAATAAATATACTAAAGATGATTTAATTGGAAAATTAACGACTGCGGTTGAAAGGCAGTTGATTTCCGATGTTCCCATAGGTACGTATCTGAGCTCTGGGGTTGACACAAGCACTATAACAAGTCTTGCCAACAAAACAGACCAAAAATTTGCTGCTATTACATGTGGATATGAAAATAATCAATTAAACCCTAAATATGGCTCTGATGAAAAACAATTAGCGATGATTACCTCTAAAGAACTCCAAATTGACCACTTTGTTTATACTTTAAAAAAACCTTCTTTAGCAGACACATTATATAAAACTATTTTCCATTTAGATGAACCAAGAATGGGATACTCGTATCAAAATTTAATCATATCAAATGCAACAAGCCAACATTTTAAAGTTGTTCTTTCTGGGGTTGGAAGTGATGAGTTATTTGGAGGCTACCCATGGAGATATGGATTTATAAATAATAATAAGATCGACAAAGAAAAACATTTCGAGTGGTGGTGTAGAGTAATTTCTTCCAATGAGATTAAAGATGCCTTTTTACAAAACATAAACTTTAAAAACAGTTATTTAACACGAGATAGTTATGAAGATCAACTAAATCACTCAAAACAATCTAATGCGTTATCAACAATTTTTGCGTTTGAGTTTAATACTTTTCTTCAAGGATTACTTGTTGTTGAAGACAAACTTTCAATGGCAAACTCACTTGAATCTAGAGTCCCTTTTTTAGATATTGATCTAGTAAATTATGCCATCGGAATAGATCCAAAAATAAAATTTTCTCAGGATAACGGAAAGCTACTACTTAAAGATGCAATTAGTAGCATTGTTCCAAAAAATGTTTTAAATAATCCAAAAGTTGGTTTTATACCTCCCGTAGAGTATTGGAACGAGGAAAGTAATAGGAATTTTATTAATCAACTTCTATCAAATAAAAAAATAGAAGACTATGGAATTTTTAACTCTCATTATGTTGAAAATTTAAAGAATAGTATATTTAGAGAAGACTATTCTCTAGCAAGAAAATTTTGGTCAGTAATGTCATTTCAAGCTTGGCTAGATATTTATTTTGGTGATAATTTAAGTCACGAATCTTTTTATAATTTTAACTATAACGATACTTACGAAAGAGAAGTTTAATGCATTGTTTAGTAACAGGCGGAGCCGGACTTATAGGTTCTCATATAGTTGATAAGTTATTAAAAAAAGGACACGACGTGACCATTTTAGATAATCTTGATCCCCAAACACATCCAAATGGAAAACCTAGTTGGATTCCAAAGGATGCAAAATTTATACATGGCGATGTAAATAATTATGAAGATGTAAAAAAAGCTCTCGAAGGCATTGATTCAATTTCACATCAAGCTGCATTTGGAGGATTCACTAACTCCATTTCCTACTATTTTGATGTAAACACATCAGGTACAGCTAAAATTTTTGAAGTAATAAGAGAGGAGGGTATAGAAATTAATAAATTTGTTATGGCCTCATCTCAAGCAATTTTTGGCGAAGGTCTATATAATTCTCCAAAACTTGGAAATTTTCATCCAGAACCACGATCAGTTGAGCAA
This sequence comes from Flavobacteriaceae bacterium, assembly GCA_002702875.1. Classification (GTDB taxonomy): domain Bacteria; phylum Bacteroidota; class Bacteroidia; order Flavobacteriales; family Flavobacteriaceae; genus TMED220. The sequence goes on along the minus strand of PACV01000032.1, from coordinate 6,035 downwards.
TTAAAGCAAAAAAAATGGGAAGTTTTATGTCCATCTTCTGGCGAAGAGGCTAAACCCATGCCTTTTACAGAACAGCTTGAACCATTCGGTGTCTCTCCGTATGCGTTAAGTAAATATTTCGAGGAAATGATTGGTTTAGCATTTGGTAAGACTTATAGAATACCTGTAGCTGCATTACGATATGCTGTAACTTATGGACCTAGGCAATCAATTTACAATCCTTATACAGGTGTTTTTTCAATATTCTCTTCAATGATTGTAAATAATTTAAGTCCATTAATATTTGAAGATGGTAATCAAACAAGAGACTTTATATTTGTTGAAGATGTTGCGGATGCAAATATATGTTTGCTTGAAAGTGATCTAAAAACACAAGAGTCCTTTAATGTTGGAACAGGATCACCTACAAAAGTAATAGATTTAGCCTCATCTTTATGTAAAGAATTAAACGAAAAAGTTCAACCGAAAATTTCTGAAGAATTTAGATATGGGGATTCAAGACATTTTATACATGATTCATCGAAACTAAAACAGTATGGTTGGGCTCCAAGATTTACCATTGAAACAGGGATAAATAAATATACTGAATGGTTTAAAACTCAAGAAAATGTTCAAACATCTTTTCCTGAAGCATCTGAAGGCCTAAGAAAAATTGGTGTTATTCAAAAGTCCGATTAAAAATTTTTATAAAACCTAATACAACTTTCTGAACACCAGCCGTTACCTTCTAATTCATTGTATTGCAGAAAAGGATCACCAAGTATCCCTAGGTTGCCATAATTTGCATTAATAGTAAATAAGTAAAATTTTTCACAATCTAGTTTTATTGGACTGACCACAAAAAACTTTTTCTCCGACTGCAACTCTTTGCAAAATGAGTCTGAATTAAAATTCAATTTGTTTCTTAGCGATATTTCTTTTTCGTTCATAAGATTATTACCTGTAAAGTACTCTTCATATCCAAACTGAACAAAATCATTTGAAAATAGTGGTCTAATATTGTTGCCAATAACCACCACTGAGGAAGGGTCAGAATACTCTCTTATTAATTCAAATTTATTTCTTTTCATTTCAGCTTCAAAATAGCTTGAAGAAAATGTAAAAAACCAATTAGATACAATTAATGAAAAGATGATAGAAAAAATCAGTAAACTTCTTTTGTACTGTATTGAAATAAATAAAAACAATGAGAAATAAACCGCTGGCTTGAATAAATAGAAAGATGCTAGAAATCCGTTCTTGTCAAAATAAGTCACCAGCAAAGCAAGTATTACTAAGGTAAAGTTGAGATTTGTAATTAACTTGTATTCTTTATTGCTCTTTATATTCTTAAAAGCAAGAAGAACAAAAATAATAATAAGTAAGTTTACAAAACCAATTTTCCAGTTTTCATTTATTCCATAAAAATTATTTAATTCATCAAAATTAAATGGCCTAACATGAAATGGAATTACATTTTCTGCTATTTCTCTACTTATGTAATTGCCTTTAGAATCCTTTAAAAACAAATTTTCAAAGAAGCTTGATCTCGAAATAGAAAAAATATTTCCATATATAAAAAAGACTAACAATGCTAAAGATATAAAAACATCAACAACACTTTCCTTATAATATCTTTTATATACTTTTGAAATTACTAAATAAGGAGCAAGCATAAGGAAGTAAACATGCAGATGAAAAAAGGCAGTGATAATTGAAAACAGGATATAACTTTTTCTTTTGTTATGATAAGAAGATATTGCCAAAAAACTAAAGGAATATGCAAGACTTCTCGGAGAAGCTCCGATTAATAAATATTCACCTCCAAAAGATACTGAGAAAAAATTTGTTAAATAGATACATAGAATTACATAAAGGTTGTTTTTACCTTGAAAAATCTTTTTTATTGAAAATATAAATATAATTCCAACTAGCAATCTTGAAACGTATAAAAATACAATGTAACTATCAAAGATCGAAGCAATATTTTTAAATATAAAATTATATAAAAATTGTTCGTTAAAAACTAATCCATTCCACTTAAGGTTAAAATCAAAATTATTAGACTGTAAATATGCTAATCCTAATTCACGGTTTTCATTTCCTTTTGCAGGGAATATTGGAAAAATTAACGGGGTCAACAGAACCCAAATAAGATTTGACTCCTCAAAAAACTTTTGAAAAAAATAAATCACAATTCCTATAAGAGTTGTAAAAATTATGAGAAATAAAAAATTTTGAAAATTACTTCCGCAAAATGAAAAGCACCATGTACTTATATTTTGAATATTTGAGTTTTGCAATAATATTAAATTAAAAAATACAAACATTGACAATGATAATATTTTGTAATTATTATAAAATGTGTCTTTCATGACTCCCTAAAGAAAGAAATTAAAGATTTAAAATTTGTATTTAAATTTTTGTTATTAAATCTCAAGACAACTTCATTATCTCCAGGAATAAGATTTATAGACATAAAACCGTTGTTGTTATTTATCTGAACACCTGTATTATTTATTGAAGCTTGCCAAAATTGTGAATATATTTCATTTATGTATAAAGTTTCTTCAGCATCATTTTCTTTTATTTCTACCCTAATCAATTCAGGGTTAATTCTTTCAATATTATCTGGGATTATGAAACTATTGTTTTTTTGACCTAAGTGAATAATTGGTTCTACATCTAAATTTTGATAAATTTCGTAATTATTAAATTCATCAATTTTAATTAAGTTACTTTTATCAAATTCGCAATTATCTTTTCTTGCTAGAAGATACTCAATATTTAAATTATTTAAATTTTCTGTAATCAGACTATCCTCACGAATGTGCGTATAGTATCTACCTCCAGAACTCCCTGGAAAAGTTTTAGATATAGTTTTGAATTTATTAGTGAAATAAATATTTGGAAAGCTTTCATATAAACCCGCCCAATATAGATCATTGTTAATTATTAGGGTTGCATCCGGTGTTATATGAAGATGCTCATTGTAATTACATACAGATAAAATTCTTGAATTTTCTGATTTAATATTTATTTTAGAACTAGTAATTTTTAGATCTTGTACATGTGAATACAAGTATGTAGACCTTAAACCCTGTATATCAACATTATAAAAAGCATTTATTCTTGTAATTGAGCTCAAAAATACTGCAAAAAGGATTGTTAAATAAACTGTTTTTTTATTTTGGATTGTTAAAAATGTATCTACTTTAGATATAAGATAGATAATTATTGCAAATATTAAAAAAGGAGCAGTCCTTTGCCAATTTGAAATCAAAGAAAGCCCAGGTATTGCATCTACAACAAAATTTTGAATAGGGTTGTCAGTACTAAAAAAGTAAATTATTAAAAAGCTAACTATTGAAAATTTTTCTATTTCTTTATTGTTTGTTCTTATACCAAGTAACACAAACAACAGAAGAGTTGATATGAAAAGTTGAAGATTTATAGAATAGTTAGCAATTACATCTTTTGAATCTAGTAATAGTCTATTATTTAAAAAACTAATTAAATTATCTGTGATCATGTATTTTGCTGTATCAACGCCTCCTCTATCTCCAAGGTTGTTCAGCAAATCAAAAAAAGGCATTGTGTAATAGGTGCTTATCAAACCCGATATAAATACAGATAAAAATAAAAATTTATATTGAATCTTGTTTTTCAAGCTTTTGAAAAAGTATGAAATAAATACGAAACCAAAAAAATAGATGTATAGAAAAAACAAATTTTGAAGATGTGCTCCAGTAGAACTAATATAAAATCCTAATACTATTGTTAAAGAAGATAAAATAGGACTTTTCTTAGATTTGATTATTCCAAATAGTATCATGGAGAAACTCAAAATAAATGCTGGATAATGTAAAAAAGTTGCCCACGTAATAATCTGATTACTTGTAAAGAAAATGAATGAACCCAATGTTGATGAAAAACTGCTAAAACCTATTTCTTTCAAAAAAAGAGTCATTAAAAACATGCCTAATATCATGTGAAAATAGAAATAAAGATTTGTGGCAAAATTAAAATTAGGAGATACAGAAAATAAAAATTGCCGTATCAGTGAATCAGATGCGTACTGACCGGAAAGTTGAAAACCTGCACCCAGGTTAGAACTCCACGTAAACATATCTCCAAAAGACTTAACTTGTTCATACTGCAAAATTGAAATTGGTAATTGTGATTGGTAAACATCAACATCTGTAAACATTTCATTTATTGAAACTCCTTTAAAAAGTAAATAAGAATAACTTGAAACTATCAAGATGAATGACACGATAATTATATATTTTTCATTTGAGGCATCTCTCAAAAACAAATATGATAAATATAAACTTCCTAAAATAAAAACTGTGTAAAGTGGCCTAAATGCTAATTGATATCCTGGAAGATATGTATTAAATGTAAAAAATTGATATAACGTAATAATTAACAATAAATAATGAAAGTTATTTATAAGGAAATTTGGAATGTAAAACGGTGCATTAAACTTTGTGTCTGATTTATATAATACGTCTTGAATTCGGAAGCTTAAAAAAAGCACCAGGAAGCTTAGCAACCAAACAAGTGACCTTGGGAATGGATTTGTGTACAATATAATTTTTTCATTGACATCAACTTTTGTGCCTTGTGAATAAGTAGCACCAACGATCCTATCCCAACACTTAAAGTTTGTAAAGTCAATTGCAACTGGGTTCAAAATACCTTTTTCAAAATACGGCTTGATAGAAATATTTTGTAAATTAAATCCATTATTCTCAAGCGCATTTAAAGCAGATGACGGTGAGTATTTGCATGATTTGTCAAAAATAGGCATCGTAAGCGATTCATTGTATAGTTGTTGTGGTTTTGCAATACTTAAAAATCGAGAATTTAAAAAAGAAATATCACTTTCAATTTGTGGGATTTTGTTATAAAAAAACATAAACGAACTTAGTCCAAAAAAACCTATCGCAATGCCAATAAACACTCTCTTAAATCCCGAAAAATTTAATACACGACTCTTAATTTGTTCAAATGGTTGTTTAAATTTGTTACTTACTATTGCAAGCTCAATTAATAGGAAGTAAATTAAAAATACTAAGGTTCTTTTTGGAAGTGGCTGATAAAAATAGTAAAAGATTCCTTTATCTTCGTATGAGTATCTTATTCTCGAAAAACATTTCACATCCGTATATGTAAATTCGACTGCATCTGTTGATAGAATTCTCAAAACAGACTTATCTTTATAAATAGAGTTTTCTATTATTCTTTCAGCATCTTCCAGATTATATTTACAGCTCTTATTAAAAATAGATTCATAAGTCTCTATATTTAAGATTTGAGAATCTGCATCTTGTTTAGAGCCTTTGTTAATGATGTCATAAATACTTGGCTGAAATAACAAAACTGTAAGAAAGCAAATAGTAAAAACTATAAGTATTTTTAAAAAATTTTTAACATTAAAATTTGCAATGTTGTTTTTCAATTCTGACCTAAAAATACTCTTTTTTAATCTCTATATTTTTTATTTCTTTTAAGTAATACAGTGACATTTTTAATCTTGAAACAAATCCTGTGTTCCATGAGCTTTTACCTCTTTCTCTGAGATTAAGTTTTACAGGGAATCTAATAATTTTTGCATTATTTTTCTTTGCGAAGATGTACGAATACACATCAAGCGCAAAGCCAAGGGGAGGAACCCCCCATTGTTTAAATTGCTCTGTTTCCATTAACACTGGTAAACCAGTGATATCACTATAAACCCCCCTTTTGACCACTGATGTATAAACCGCCATGAGATTAGTAAATATCTTATCAATAAAAGAATCTCTATTAGTTCTTTTTCCTCTTATATAAATTGATGAATCAGGAAATTTTTTTTGTGTATCATTATATAAATCAACTGCAATTTCAATATTCTTTAAATCAACTTGAAGGTCCGCGTGTATCCACCCTAGTAATGTAGTATTTACAGCTTTGATACCTTGTAAAACACCGTTACCATATCCAATATTTTTTTCTATAGACACAATAGAGACTCTTTCTTTATTGTTAAATTTCTCAACAAGAGCCTT
>PACV01000031.1 GCA_002702875.1 Flavobacteriaceae bacterium | reverse complement strand
GAATCATATTTATTACTAGATCAAATTTTTTTAATTTAGAATTTATGACAAATGAAAATTCTCTTTTATTTATAAAATAGCTGACATTGTTTTTATCATACACAACCCATCTATCACGAGAAATTTCAACTTTAAATAGATTTTTATAATTGTCTTTTAAAACATTAAAAATATTGTTGCAGCTAAGTTTTGAAATTTGATTTTCAGATGAGTACCCGCCATAAATTATTCCTATAATTTTGTTATACATTTTTTATAGATTAATGCAAAGGTAGTTAACAGTATTTTAAATAACAGGCTACCTTTTATTATATTTGCAATAATGTTTAATTTAATTAAATTTTTTTTTAGCATTAGATTTTTAAAGCATTTTTTGCTTGGCATTCTTTTATGCTTTACTTTTTTTATACTTATTTTTTTCACCCTTCAATTCATAACAAATCACAATGATAAAATTAAGGTACCTAATTTAGAGTCACTTAATTTAAGCCAAGTTTCAAAAGAATTAAATGAAATAAAATTGAGATTTGAGGTTCTTGATTCCTCAAAATATAATCCAAATTATGGTCCACTGACTGTTATTGAACACTCTCCCAAATTTAATCAAATTGTAAAAAGAAATAGAAAGATTTATCTTACTATAAATCCCTCAACATACAGGCAGTTAAGAGTTCCAAATATAATTCAAATAACAAAGCGAAACGCAGAGACAAGACTTAATGCTGTTGGATTTAAGATTGGTGAAATTTTATATATCGATAATTTGGGAAAAGATATGGTTATCAAAATTAAACATAAAGGGAGTGAAATTAAACCAGGAATTCTTTTACCTAAAAATTCAGTTCTTGATTTAGTTCTTGGTAATGGAAAAAAAATGTAAATGTCAAAAAATACAATTGATACAAATTTATATGAACATTTCTCTTTTAAAATAGATCATGGTCAAGAACCATTGAGGATAGATAAATTTTTAATGAGTAGAATTGAAAATGCTACAAGAAATAAAATTCAACAAGCAATTAAGGAGGGAAATATTTTCGTAAATGATCTAAAAGTAAAATCTAATTATAAGGTAAAACCAAAAGATATAATTAGAGTTTTAATGGACCACCCACCCTATGAAAGCACATTAGTTCCTGAAAAAATACCTTTGGAAATTATATATGAGGACAAAAGTGTAATTGTATTAAATAAAAAAGCCGGAATGGTAGTTCATCCTGGTCACGGAAATTACTCTGGCACTTTAGCTAATGCCCTTATTTATCATTTTAAAAATTTACCAAAAAATTCCAATAACAGACCTGGCCTAGTTCATAGAATTGATAAAGATACAAGTGGGTTGTTAGTTGTAGCAAAAAATCAAAAATCAATGACTAATTTGGCTAAACAATTTTTTCTAAAAAAGTCAAAAAGAATATATCACACACTTGTATGGGGAGACGTTAAATCAAATTCTGGAACAATAGAAGGGAACCTAGTCAGAAATCCAAAAAATAGGCTCCAAATGATTGTTGATAACGAGGCAAATAATGGAAAACACGCAATTACAAATTATGAGATATTAGAGAAATTTAGATATGTTACATATTTAAAATGTAAGTTAGATACTGGGAGAACTCACCAACTAAGAGTTCATTTAAAATATATTGGACACACAATTTTTAATGATGAAAGATATAACGGTAACATTATTCTTAAAGGAACAACTTTTTCTAAATATAGACAATTTATTGACAATTGCTTTAAGATTTGTAATAGACAAGCTTTACATGCTAAAACATTAGGTTTTTTTCATCCTGAAACAAATAAATGGTTAGAGTTTGATTCAGAAATTCCGGATGACATGTCACAGGTTATAGACAAGTGGAGAAAATATTCTAGAAATTAATAATTTTTTTATATTTATCATATGAAAATTGTCATATCTCCAGCTAAGTCTATTAATTTGGAAAAAAAGATTCCAACTGAAAAAAGTTCACTTCCTTTTTTTTTAGACGACGCGGTAGTTATTAATTCAAATCTTAAAAAAAAATCACCACTAGACTTATCGAGCATAATGAATATATCTAGTAAATTATCAGATTTAAATTGGAGAAGAAACCAAGAGTTTAAAATTCCTTTTAATAAAAACAATGCTAGACCTGCTATTTATGCTTTTGACGGGGATGTTTATTCAGGTATTGATTCATATTCATTAAACCAAAATAAAATTGACATTATTCAAGAAAGATTATTTATTATTTCCGGTTTATATGGTCTTCTTAAACCTTTAGATTTAATTCAGCCTTATAGATTAGAAATGGGTACAAAGTTTGAATTTAATAGTTACAAAAATTTATATGAATTTTGGACGGAAAAAATAACTGAAAAAATTGTTAGTGAATGTAAACCAGATGAACTGCTTATTAATTTAGCAAGTAATGAATATTTTTCAGCTATTAATTTGGGTAAAATTAAGTCAGAAATCATAACTCCAAAGTTTTTAGATTTTAAAAATGGAAAGTTAAAAATGATATCTTTTTATGCAAAAAAAGCCAGAGGTTTAATGGTCAGATTTTTGATTGACAATAATATAACTAAACTTGAAGGAATTTTAAAATTTAATTTAGAAGGTTATAGCTATAGTGAAAGTGAAACAAATAATTTAAATCAACCTGTCTTTGTTAGATAGTGAATTATCTAATAGATTTAATAAAGCTTGAAATTTTTTTTATGCCGTTTACTTTAACATGACTTATAAAAGCAGAACCAATAATTGCTCCGTCTGAATAGTTAGTTGCGAGTTTAAAAGTTTCTGAGTTACTAATACCAAATCCAACAATAGTTGGATTATTCAAGTTCATTTTTTTTATCCTTAAAAAATATTCTTTTTGACTTTTATCAATTATATTTTTTGCGCCAGTTATACTTGAGTCACTTACCATATAAATAAAACCTTTGGATATTTTGTCAATTTTTAAAATTCTATCAGTTGAGGTTTGTGGTGTAATTAGAAAAATATTATATAAGTTATGTGATTCGAAAATATTTTTATAGGTAGAGGTGTAGATATCAATTGGAAGATCTGGAATTATCAATCCGTCAATCCCAGAAATTTTAGAATCAAGACAAAATTTTTCTACTCCATATTGAAGAATAGGATTAAAATAACCCATGATTATTAAAGGGATGGAAATTTTACTTCGAATATTTTTAATTTGCTTAAAAAGTAAACTAGTATTCATCCCATTTTTTAAAGCTGCAGTAGAGCTTTCTTGAATAGTTGGTCCATCCGCCAGTGGGTCACTAAAAGGTAAACCAATTTCAATTATGTCAACACCTGAATTTTGAAGATTCTCAATAATTTTAGTAGTGTCATCTAAATTAGGGAAACCAGCTGTGAAATATATTGATAGTATTTTCTTTTTTTTATCAAATACTTGATCTATTCTATTCATTACAGTTTAAAATATTTAATAAATGTATCAAGATCTTTGTCTCCTCTTCCCGATAGATTAAAAACTAGGATTTCTTCAGGTTTAAATTTTTTATATTCAAATATTGCAAATGCGTGTGCAGTTTCAATAGCCGGAATTATTCCCTCAAGTTGAGATAATTCTAAACCAGCTGTCATAGCTTCATCATCAGTTATGGAAATAAATTCTGCTCTTTCTGATTTAAATAAATGAGCATGCATTGGACCTACACCTGGATAGTCTAATCCTGCAGAAATTGAATAAGGTTCAGTGATTTGACCGTCATTGGTTTGCATTAAAAGGGTTTTACTTCCGTGAATTATACCTTCTTTACCTAACTGAGACGTTGCAGCACTTTTTCCCGAGTTAACACCAAATCCTGCAGCTTCAACTGCAATAATTTTAACTTTTTTATTATTCAAGTACTCATAGTAAATCCCGGCTGCATTACTACCACCTCCTACACAAGCAATTACATAGTCAGGATTTTTGGTTTTCTCAAATTCAAATAGTTGTTCTTTAACCTCTTTTGATATAACTGATTGAAATCGTGCAACCATGTCTGGATAGGGATGAGGGCCAACTACTGATCCAATAATATAATGAGTATCCATTGGATTATTAATCCAATCCCTAATTGCCTCGTTAGTTGCATCTTTTAATGTTTTGCTTCCTGACTTAGCAGGTTTTACCTCAGCTCCTAACATTTTCATTCTAGCCACGTTTGGTGATTGTCTAACAATATCAACTTCACCCATGTAAATCACACATTTTAAACCCATTAAAGCACAAACAGTTGCTGTTGCTACTCCATGTTGACCAGCACCAGTTTCGGCAATTATTCTTGTTTTACCAAGTTCTTTTGCTAATAAAATTTGACCAATTGTATTATTTATTTTGTGGGCACCAGTGTGGCATAGATCTTCTCTTTTTAAATAAATTTTAGTTTTATACTTTTCAGACAATCTTTCAGCAAAATAAAGTGGCGTTGGTCTACCTACATAGTCATGTAATAATTTGGTGAATTCAGACTGAAATTTTTTATCAGAGGTAATTTTTTTATAATTTTTTTTTAACTCATTGATGTTTTGATGTAACATTTCTGGTATAAAAGCACCTCCAAAGTCTCCATAAAACCCGTTTTTATCTATGTTATAATTCATTATTTAAAATTTTTATTAATTTTTTTAACTCATCAACATTTTTATATCCAATTTCAGATTCAAATTTACTATTTACATCAACACAATGAACAGGTAATTTATATTCTTTTAGAAAGTTTAAATCAGAAATATTATCGAGACCAATTCCTCCACTAATGAAAAATGGTTTTTTGTAATTGTAATTTCTCAAAATTTCCCATTTAAATGAAAATCCATTTCCACCTGGTAAGTCACCTTTACTATCAAAAAGAAAATAATCACAAGAATCTAGGTATAATTTTGTCTTATTGAAGTCAAAATAATTGTCAACGTTGAAAGCTTTAATAATTTCAACATTTAAGTTTTTTTTTAAATTTAAACAAAGTTCTGGATTTTCATTTCCATGAAGTTGAATAGCCTTTAAATTATGATTCTTAACTATTGAAATTATTTTATCTATTGGTGAATCAACAAAAACTCCTGTTTTAATGATTTGATTTGGAATACTTGGTGTATTAGTAACATATCTATGAGAATTTTTCCAAAATATAAAACCTATATAGTTTGGTCTCAAATTTAAAACTTCTTTGATATTGGAATCATATTTCATTCCACAAATTTTAAGTTTCATTATTTATATTTTTTATAAAATGTCTTATTGATTCTTTTTTGTGATTAATCATAAATTTTTCACCAATTAAAAACCCACTGTATCCGTAGTTTTTTAAATCTCTTATGACATTGATGTCAGAAATCCCACTTTCTGAAATTTTTTTAAACCCTTTAGGGATTTTATCGGATATTTTTTTACTAATATTTATGTCAATTGAAAAATCTTTTAAATTTCTATTATTTACTCCAATAATATCAATATTATTTAAATAATAATCGTTTAATTCCTTAATATCGTGGATTTCTAATAATACTTCAAGACCTAAACTTTTTGCAAGAGATGACAATTTTTTTATCTTATTTTTATTCAAGATAGCCGCAATTAGTAAAATAACATCTGCTCCAAATGATTTTGATTCAATAACTTGAAATTCATCAATTATAAAGTCTTTTCTTAAAATTGGGATTTTGGTTAAAAAACTTGCAACATTTAAATCTTCTTCAGAGCCTCCAAAAAATTTTAAGTCTGTTAGAACTGACATACCAATAGCGCCACAGTTTTCATATGTTTTAGATACTTCATGAATGCTTAAGTTATTATTAATAATTTGTTTAGACGGTGATCTTCTTTTAAATTCCGCTATAACTCCAGGCTTAGATTCATCCAGAATATTTCTAAGTGAAAAACAATTTTTTTTAAAAAAATAAGAAGATTCAAGAAATTTATATGATATTATTTTTTTTCTTAATGACACTTCTTTCAATTTGTGGGAAACTATTTCTTGTAATATTCTCATTTAAGGATAGATTTTAATTCATTAAAAGATTTTAAAGCATTCCCAGATCTCAATGATTCTTTTGCAATATCAAAACTAGTTATTAAGTCACAATTTTTCATTAGTGAAATAGCTGTAGCAGAATTAGCAAAAACAACATTTTCTTGCTCTTTAGTTCCATTATTGTTTAATAAATTCATAAATATTTTTGCTGATGATTCTATAGATTGACCACCTGCAATTTTATTTTTATTTATAAAATTAAGATTAAAAATAGAGGGTGAAAGTATTTTTTCAGATTTGTTATTTATTACTTTGAATTCTGATGTTAGTGATATTTCATCGTAACAATCAAGTGAATATATAATATTGTATTTAATATTTGTTCTTTGTAAAACATAGTTATATAATCTCATTAATTCTAAATTAAAAACGCCCGTAACTTGATTTTTAGGTGAAGCAGGATTAACTAATGGTCCAAGCATGTTAAAAAATGTTTTAATCCCTAAATCTTTTCTAATTGGAGCAACTATTTTCATGGCGGGATGAAATAAAGGTGCATGAAGAACACATATACCAGCTTTATCAATAGCTTTTTTTAAAAGATTATTATTATTTGTAAAAGTTAATCCTAAATACTCAAGAACATTACTAGAACCACATTTAGAAGATACACCATAATTTCCGTGTTTAGCAACTTTAATTCCCGACCCAGCAACAACAAAAGATGAAATAGTAGAGATATTAAAAGTATTTTTGTTATCTCCTCCTGTTCCACACATATCAATAAAGTTATATTCACTAAGATCAACTTTAATACATAGTTCAATTAAAGCCTCTCTAAAACCATCAATTTCTTCAACAGTTATATTTCTCATCATAAAAATTGTCAAAAATGAGGAAATTTCAGATGCATTATATTTATCTTTTGAAATATCAATTAAAATATTTTTTGACTCAATTTTAGTCAACGTTTCAAAATTTATCAACCTTTTTAGAATTTCTTTCATTTTAAGTTATTAACCAATTTTCAAGAATTTTTTTACCATTTGGAGTTAAAATTGACTCAGGGTGAAATTGTACTCCTCTAACTTTAAATTCTTTATGTTTTAAAGACATAATTTCACCATTTTTATCAATAGAAGTAGCGATTAATGACTCGGGTAAAGGTTTTTTAACAACCCAAGAGTGATATCTTCCAACATTGAATGATTCTGGAAGATTATTAAAAATTGAGTCTTTTTCAATAATTTTAATTTTTGAGGAAACACCATGATAAACTCTTTTCAAATTTACCAATTGACCTCCAAAAACTTCACATATAGCTTGTTGCCCAAGGCAAACTCCTAAAATATTTTTTGTTTTTGCATAGAATTTAATTGTTTTTTTTAGCAAACCAGATTCTTCAGGTATTCCTGGTCCAGGAGACAAAAGTAAATATTCAAAATTTTCAATTTCATTCAATTTAAATTGGTCATTTCGTTTAACTAAAACTTTACAATTAAGCTCTGTTAAATACTGAACCAAGTTGTATGTAAATGAATCATAATTATCTATAATAAAAACTTTCTTCATAATTAAATATTTTCTGCTAAACTTAATGCGTTATCTAGTGCACCTAATTTGTTATATATTTCTTCTAATTCTTTCTTTGCCTCAGATTTTGATACTATTCCAGCGCCTGCTTGATAATGAAGTTTATAATCTTTACTCATAAATGATCTAATAGTGATTGCATGATTAAAATTTCCATTAAAGTCCATGTATCCAATGGCTCCACCATAAAAATTTCTATTGTTGATTTCATATCTGTCTATCAATTTTAAAGCCATATGTTTAGGAGCTCCAGTAAGTGTTCCAGCTGGAAAAGTATCAGCAACCAATTGAAAGGTTTCTGAGTTTGGATTTTTAATCGATGTAACCTTAGAAACTAAATGAATTACATGAGAGAAAAACTGAATTTCTCTGTTTTTTTCAACTTTAACTTCAGTACCATTTCTTCCTAGATCGTTTCTTGCTAAATCGATTAACATAACATGCTCACTATTCTCTTTTGGGTCATTTAATAATAATTTTGCTAATTTTTGATCTTCATTTTCATTACCTGTTCTCTTAAATGTTCCAGCTATAGGATGAATTTCAGCTTTTCCATCTTCAACAACTAATTGAGCTTCAGGTGAGCTTCCAAAAATTTTGAAATCACCATAATCAAAATAAAATAAATAAGGAGAGGGATTAATGGACCTTAAAGCTCTGTAAACATTAAATTCATCACCTTTAAATTCCTGAATAAATCTTCTAGATAGTACAAGTTGAAAAACATCGCCTCTTTGACAATGGTATTTTGCTTTTTTTACCAATTCTAAGAATTGATTATCATTTATATCAGAATATTTGGTCTTGATTTTTTTGAAATTGTAACTTGCATAAGTCTTAATATTAATAATTTTTTCAATAGATGAAATATTATTTTCAGACCTATAAGAGTGACAGAAAATATGGGCTTCGTGATTAAATGAACTGACAGCAATTACATTTTGATATACGGAATAAAATAAGTCTGGTATGTTAAGATCATTTTTTTCTTTATTTAAATTTATTGACTCAAACCGTTCAACAGCCTCATGAGCTATGTAACCAAATAGTCCATTACTTATAAATTTGAAATTATAATTTGTAGTTTCAAAAATTGATGTAAAGTGGTGAATAAAGTCAGATATTTTATCATTTTCAGAAATTTTAATTTCTTTGGTTTTTTGATCAGGATATAAATACGATATTGTATCATTTTTAACCTTTATATGAGCTATGGGGTTGAAGCATATGTACGAATAGTTGTTACTATTTATTTGATAATCACTACTTTCTAGCAAAATACAGTTTGGAAATTGGTCTCTAACCTTAAGATATATACTTACGGGTGTAATAGTATCTGAGATGATTTTTTTATGAAATGATTTTATTTTATATTTTTTCATATGAATTTAATTAAAAATGGCCTGTCGTGATGACAAGCCAAAGAGAATAACTTAGGTATGCTTCACGCATCAATCACATAGAATTTTACACCAAAAAAAGTTGTATCTATTAATCATATTTGCAAATATATTTAAATTGTTCAATAATTAACAAAATTTAATTAATTAATGTAAGAGAAACTTCTAGTTCAATATCGTCGTAAATTAACTTATCCCCTAGATTTTGAAAAAAATTGCCAGACCTATACCTAACATCATATTTTGTTCTATCAAAAGTTAAATTTGAATTAATTGAAGAATCATCAACCTTATTCATTACAAAAGATATATTATTTTCAATGCCCTTAATTTTTAAAATGCCGTTAACCATATATTTATTTGATTCAATCAATTTAGAATCAGTAATTATTAAACTTGATTGGTTGTGTTTTTTTACAGAAAAAAAATCATTTGACCTAAGATGTTTCTCAAGGTAATTTTTACTACTTCCAGTTAGATCTTCAACATTTAACGTGGTCATATCAACTATAAATTCACCTGAAACAATTTTATTCTTTTCAAATAAAATTTCACCTTTTATAAATTTTAAACTACCATAATGAATTTTAGTAGTAATTTCTTTACCTGTCCATTTGATTTTACTATTATCAGTATCAATTTGCACTAATTGTGAATTAAGATTTGTTGCAATTAACAAACCAAAAACTAAAAGTTTTATTGTTTTCATATCATACAGCTATTTTGTTCAAAAGTTTAGTTAAAATATTTTTTTCTTCCTCAGATAAGTTTGTTGTCATTAACTCTTCACTTTTATCAATGATTGGGTTAATTTCATTTAAAAATTTCAAACCTTTATCTGTTATAAATATATCAATTTTTCTTCTGTTAAATTTACAAGTTTCTCTTGAAACAAAATCTTTTAAGATTAATTTATCAACAAGTCTAGTTGTATTACTCATTAAATGCACCATCCTTTTTTGAATTGTTTTTAAACTTGATGGTTTGCCTCTTTGCCCTCTTAATATTCTGAGTATATTAAATTGTTGCTCAGAAATTTCATATTTTTTAAAAACATCATTAAGTTTTTTATTAATTCTCAGGCTTGTTTTTAAAATTGATAGAATAGAATCTCTTGTACTTTTTTTTATCATTGTTTATACAATTTTTGTTTATACAAATATATTAATTTTTATTTATATATGTAAATCAATAAATTTAGTTTATATTGAAATATGGTTGAATTAAATGAGAAAGAGTGGAATGATTTATATAAATCGTCTCCCAATTCTGTAATGATAGATGTAAGGACCTTGGATGAGTATAATACTATGTATTTAGAAGGTAGTACTAATATAGATATTCAAATTCCTAAAGATTTCTTAGAAAAAGTAAATATCATAGATAAAAATAAGGAAATTTTTGTCTATTGCCATTCTGGTGCTAGAAGTTATAATGCTTGTAAAATTCTTGAACAATTAGGTTTTAAGACCGTTTATAATTTAATTGGTGGTATATCTGAATGGAGTGGTAAAGTAATTAGTAAAGATGGTTCATAAATTCAGAATATGGTTTGAAAAAAACGGATTTGCCGTTTGCACTAGGTTGGCTGAGTGGCTTGGAATTAGAGTAAAAAATGTAAGATTGTTTTTTATTTATGCGTCATTCACAACTTTAATTGGGGGATTCATAATTTATTTAGTTTTAGCATTTTGGATAAAAATGAAAGATATGATATACAGTGAGAGAAGATCTGCATATGATTTGTAAAATTTTGAAACATGAAGATTAAAATTTCTTTTTTTTTCCTTTTTTTATTTTTTAATAATATTTTTTCACAACAAAAAGGCTTAGATGAAAAAATAAATGAAGCATTTACTCCTGTTGCAAATTGGTGGGGTAATTTAATTCTTCATACATTTCCGGGTTCAAAATTTATTTTTGGAAGTGAAATACCAACTATTATTATACTTTTAGTTGGCGGAGCTTTATTTTTTACTATTTTTTTTGGATTTATAAACCTCAGATATTTTCCTATATCAATAAAAACTGTCATGGGTAAGTATGATTTTATTAATAAAAAAAGTAAAATCAATAATCAAAAGGATAAGCCTACTAATAAATCCGGAGAGGTAACTCATTTTCAAGCTCTAGCAACTGCTGTATCAGGAACTGTTGGGAATGGAAATATCGCTGGAGTTGCCCTTGCAATTGCAATAGGTGGACCAGGTGCAACATTTTGGATGATTTTATGTGGTATACTTGGAATGTCAACAAAATTTGTTGAATGTACACTTGGGGTTAAATATAGAGAGATAAACAATCAAGGAGTAGTTTTTGGTGGCCCAATGTATTATTTAAGCAAAGGTTTAAAGGAAAAAGGTTTTGTTCAATTTGGTAAAATATTGGCTATTTCTTTTGCACTACTTTGCGTCGGTGCATCTTTTGGAGGAGGAAATGCTGCACAATCAAATCAAGCAGTTATGCAATTAGTTAGTTCATTTAATTTAACCGGAGGCAATGCTAGAACAATAATAGGTATTATTATGATGATAATTGTAGGGGTTATAATTATTGGAGGTATAAAAAGAATCGCATCTGTAACTGAAAAAATTGTTCCGTTTATGGCTATACTATATGTTTTTGCTTGTCTATATATTATTTTAACTAATTATTCTTATGTAGACGATGCATTTGAAATGATTTTTACTCAAGCTTTTAATCCTCAAGCAGGAGTTGGTGGATTAATTGGTGTTTTAATTACTGGATTTCGAAGGGCAGCTTTTTCTAATGAGGCAGGGGCAGGGTCGGCTTCAATTGCTCATTCTGCAGTAATTACTAGCTATCCTGCATCCGAGGGGTTAGTTGCTCTATTAGAGCCATTTATTGACACAGTTGTTATATGTACGATGACAGCTCTTGTAATAATTATTTTCAATGGAGATAATACTATTTTTAACTATGGAGGAGTTAATGGAATAGTTCTTATTGATGGAAAAGAGGTTGAAGGAGCTGGAATTACCGCCGCTGCTTTTTCAAAATATATCACATATTCGGGTCCATTTTTAACATGTGCAGTAGTATTATTCGCAATATCAACAATGATATCATGGTCATATTATGGACTTCAGTCATGGATGTATATTTTTGGAAAAAGTAAAATATCAGATTTAACATATAAAATTTTATTTTTGATTTTTATCGTAATTGGAGCTGCTGCTGACATGTCATCTGTTTGGACATTTGCTGATGCAATGATTCTTGCTTTAGTATTTCCAAATATGATTGGTTTATTCTTCCTTTTTCCAAAAGTTAAAAGTGAATTAAAATCTTTTATCAATGAGATTAAATAATTTGTTTGATAATAAAAAATTAATATTAAATTTGAATAAAAAAAGAAATGATTGATTATACAGGTATTTCTGTATTTGAGGAGAATGATACTACGAGGCTAATTTCAAAATCAGCAAAAGACTTTTCAAAAAAATATATTCTTCCAAATGTTATGAAATGGGATGAATCTCAACATTTTCCTTTAGATTTATTTAAAGTTGCAGGAGAATTTGGGTTTATGGGAATTTTAATTCCGGAGGAATATGGAGGAGCTGGACTAGGTTATCACGAATATATTAAGATTATTGATCAAATTTCTAGAGTTGATCCTTCAATTGGATTATCAGTTGCGGCACACAATTCTTTATGTACCAATCACATATATTTGTTTGGAAATGAAAATCAAAAATGCAGATGGTTACCTAAGCTAACTTCAGGAGAAAATATTGGTGCCTGGGCTCTGACTGAATATGAATCTGGATCAGATGCTATCGCCATGAATACTTTTGCAGAAAAAAATGGAAATAATTGGATTTTAAATGGATCTAAAAACTTTATAACGCATGGTAAGTCTGGAGATGTCATTGTAGTTGTTGCAAGAACTGGAGAAAAAAATAAAAGCGATGGTATGACAGCCTTTGTAATTGAAAAAGGTAATCCGGGATTAAATTATGGTAGGGTTGAGAATAAGCTCGGTATGAGAGCCTCTGAAACTGCTGAGATTTTTTTTGATAATTGTATCATTCCAGACTCAAATAGGTTAGGAGAAGTTGGAAGTGGTTTTAAACAATCCATGAAAATATTGGATGGTGGGAGAATTTCCATTGGAGCTTTGGCTCTTGGAATATCCAATGGTGCTTTCAATGCATCTGTTAAATATTCAAAAGAAAGAAAACAATTTGGAAAGCCAATTAGCTCTTTCCAAGGAATATCTTTTAAACTTGCTGATATGGCCACAAAAATTGAGGCCTCAAAGCTTTTGCTCCACAAAGCAGCTTTTGAAATTAATTCTGGTAAAAAAGTTACTAAAATTGGAGCCATGGCTAAGATGTATGCATCTGAAGTTTCTGTAGAAATATCAAATGAAGCTGTTCAAATTCACGGTGGATATGGTTATACAAAGGATTTTCCAGTTGAAAAGTTTTACAGAGATTCAAAATTATGCACTATAGGTGAGGGAACAACTGAAATCCAAAAAATAGTAATTTCAAGAGATGTTCTAAGAAATTCATGAAATTTTTTGAGATAGAATTAAATCTTTATTTATATTTGTCAAAATTTTTATAAATGTTAATAATTCCAATAAAAGAGGGAGAAAATATTGACAGAGCTCTCAAAAGATTCAAAAGAAAGTTTGACAAGACCGGAGCTATGAAACAACTTAAGGCTAGAAAAGAGTTTGAGAAGCCATCTATTAGCAATAGAAATAGAATTCAAAAAGCTCAATATATACAGAGACTAAAGGATATTGCGTCCCAATAATCACATTTTATACTTCTAATTTTCTTTTTTTAATTTAAAGTGTATATTTAATAAATGTATGCTTTAAGAACATATCTATTTCTCTCATTTTTTTTTATTTCTATTTTTTACAATTCTTACAGTCAATTAACAAAAAAAAAAAATGGTATGGTAGTTTCAGATAGCAAGATAGCTTCTGAGGTTGGTGTAAAAATTTTAAAATTAGGAGGAAATGCTGTTGACGCTTCAATAGCCTCTGCATTTGCTCTTGCAGTGACTTACCCTGCAGCAGGAAATATTGGAGGAGGTGGTTTTGTAGTTTATTTTAATGCAGAAAAAGAAAGTGTTACCACTATTGATTTTAGAGAAAAAGCACCTCTTAAATCGTATGAAAAAATGTATTTGGATGAAACTGGTCAGTTTCAAACAAAAAAAAGCAGTTATGGGATTAGGTCAATTGGCGTTCCAGGAACTGTTGATGGCTTATACCACTTTCATAAAAAATATGGAAAATTACCATGGAAAGTTTTGATTCAGCCTTCGATTGACCTATCAAAAAATGGTTTTAAAATGACAAATGGATTATTCAATTCCATTAAAAATCAAAATTTTCACCAATCAAAAAAATATCTAAAAACTTACTTCAATAACAAAAATGGAAATTTAGTTAAACCAGGTGAACTTTGGATACAAGAGTCTCTATCCAAAACATTAACTGCAATTAGAGATAATGGTAGAGATGGATTTTACAAGGGATGGGTTGCTGATGAAATAGTGAATTTCATGAAAGAAAACAATGGTTTAATAGATCACAATGATTTGATCAAATATAAGTCCACAGAACGAATTCCAGTTAGAGGTAATTATCGTGGATTTGAAGTTTTTTCAATGCCTCCACCAAGTTCAGGTGGAATAACATTAATAAGCATGCTAAACATACTTGAAAATGAGGATTTAAAAAAAATTAAACTTAATTCAACAATGTTTATTCATCTTTTAGTTGAAACTATGAAAATAGGCTTTTATAATAGAGGGAAATATCTTGGAGATCCAGATTTTAATCCTAACATCCCCACTGATAGTCTTCTTTCAAAGAAATATTCAAAAATCATGTTTAAATCTATTAATAAAAAAAAAGCTTCTAAATCCGATCCAAATTTTTTAAATAAAAATAGTGAAAGTGATCATACCACTCACATTTCTGTTATTGATAAAGATGGTTCTTCAGTTTCTTTAACATACACCTTAGAGGAATCGTTTGGTTCTGGTATTGGAACAAACAAACTAGGTTTTTTATTTAACAATGAAATGGGAGATTTTAATCCAGTTCCAGGTTTAACAGATAAATTCGGTTTGATTGGAACTAAACCTAATACTATTGCACCTGGAAAGAGAATGTTGTCTAGTATGACTCCAACAATTGTGATAAAAAATATGAAACCCTACTTAATTATTGGTAGTCCTGGGGGAAGGACAATTATAAATACGGTATTGCAATCAATAATAAACATAATTGATTATAATATGAATTTAGATGAGGCGATTGAAGCTTCAAAATTCCATCATCAATGGTTACCTGACAAAATTGTTTTTGAAAAGTCAAAATTTTCAAGTGAGACTCTTAATGATTTGAGTGAAATGGGTCACGATTTTAATTTTACAAGTAGATTAGGTAACTTAATGGGTATAATTTATGACGAAAAAGAAAATATTTTTATTGGAGCAACTGATTCTGCAAGTTCAGATGGAGCCGCCATCGGTTATTAAATAAATATATGGGGAATTCTTTAGAACAATTTATTGATTATTTACGTTACGAAAAAAAATATTCCTTCCATACTCAAAAAGCATACAAAAGAGATTTAAATTTTTTTAATGATTTCTGTAAAAAAAATAATCATTACAATATCGATAACTGTGAATATAAAATAATTAGGCTTTGGATAATTTCAATGATTGATGGAGGTAATTCAAATAGAACAGTAAATAGAAAAATTTCAGTTCTTAGATCATACTTTAATTTTTTGATTAAAATTGATTTAATAAAGACCTCACCTTTAAATAAACATATTCCTCTAAAAGAATCAAAAAAAATACAAATTCCTTTTTCAGAGGATGAGGTTAAGTTGCTATTAGATTCAAAATTATTCAATCAAGATTACAGAAGTCAACTCAGTAAAATTGTAATTGAATTATTTTATTACACAGGAATAAGAAGGTCTGAACTTATAAATTTGAAAATTAATGATATTGATCTTTCTGGCCGAACTATTAAAGTACTTGGTAAAAATAATAAAGAAAGAAAAATTCCAATTATTAAGCCTCTTTATGATTCAATCCAACAATATAATAGTGCTAAAAAATCAAACAAAATTAATCAATTAAATCAAAATTATTTAGTTAATAAAAAAGGAAAAGTACTAGGAGAAAATTTTGTTTACAAAACAGTTAATGATTATATTAGTTTAGTTACCACAAAAACTAAAAAGAGTCCGCATATGCTAAGACACAGCTTTGCCACCCATCTTTTAAATAATGGAGCAAATATTAATGCTGTTAAAGAGCTTTTAGGACATTCCTCACTTGCTGCAACCCAAATATATACTCACACAAGTATGGAAAAAATCAAAAAAATTTATTCAAAAACTCATCCTAGAAACAAAAACAATTAATTATGATACTAAATTTTCAATCTCTAAACTTTAAACTTGATAAAAAATTAAAAAAATTTTCTAATAAAAAAATCAGTAAGCTTGAATTATTTTACAAAAAAATAATAGATATAAAAGTTTTATTTAAAATTGAAAATTCGACAAATAGTGTAAATAAATTTGTTGAATTTATTGTTAGAATTCCTGGAAATAATATTGTTGTTAAATCAACAGCTGTTTCATTTAAAGAGTCAATCTCAAATAACGTTAAATCAGTTGAAAGAATTTTAAAGAGAAAAAAATTTAATTTTACTTAAAATCTATTTTTTTTATTTGAATTCCAATTTTCATTCCATAGAAAAATCTTCTTTAATTTAGTTTTTCAATCAAATTGTATTATTTTTGGCCACGGTAAAATTTATTAAGCCGATGTAGCTCAGCTGGCTAGAGCAGCTGATTTGTAATCAGCAGGTCGTGGGTTCGAGTCCCTCCATCGGCT
Organism: Flavobacteriaceae bacterium; assembly: GCA_002702875.1. Classification (GTDB taxonomy): domain Bacteria; phylum Bacteroidota; class Bacteroidia; order Flavobacteriales; family Flavobacteriaceae; genus TMED220. The sequence goes on along the minus strand of PACV01000031.1, from coordinate 9 downwards.
CTTTTTTTT
>PACV01000030.1 GCA_002702875.1 Flavobacteriaceae bacterium | reverse complement strand
CAATTGGTTTTATCTCATAGAAAAGCTAGAACAATTAAAGCTTGGGATAGAGTAAATGAGGCCAATAAAACAGGTGAAATAGTAGATGGATTTATTAAATGTAGAACCAAAGGTGGAATGATTGTAGATGTTTTTGGAATTGAGGCATTTCTTCCGGGTTCACAAATTGATGTCAAACCGATTCGTGACTATGATCAATATGTTAATAAAAACATGGAATTTAAAGTTGTTAAAATTAACCATGAATTTAAAAATATAGTTGTATCTCACAAGGCTTTGATTGAAGCAGATATTGAAGAACAAAAGAAAGAAATAATAGGTCAACTAGAAAAAGGTCAAGTACTTGAGGGAACTGTTAAAAATATAACCTCTTATGGTGTATTTATTGATTTAGGTGGAGTTGATGGCTTAATCCATATTACAGACTTGTCTTGGGCTAGGATTAATCATCCGAGTGAAATATTAGAATTAGATCAAAAATTGAAAGTGGTTATTTTAGATTTTGACGATAATAAATCTAGAATTCAGTTAGGTCTAAAACAGCTAAGTTCTCATCCATGGGATAAGTTAAGTGAAGATTTAAAGGAAGGATCTAAAGTTAAAGGAAAGGTAGTAATAATTGCTGATTATGGAGCTTTTATTGAAATTGAAGATGGGGTTGAAGGATTGGTTCACGTATCTGAAATGTCTTGGTCTACTCATCTAAGATCGGCTCAAGATTTTGTCTCTGTTGGTGACGAAGTTGAAGCTGTAGTTTTAACTTTAGACAGAGAATCAAGAAAGATGTCACTTGGAATTAAACAACTAACTAAAGACCCTTGGACAGACATTACTGAAAAATATCCAATTGGTTCAAAACACAGTGGAATAGTTAGAAATTTTACAAATTTTGGAGTTTTTATAGAATTAGAAGAGGGTATTGATGGTTTAGTATATATTTCTGACTTATCATGGACAAAAAAAATCAAACATCCATCTGAATTTTTAACTATAAATGACAAAATTGAAGTTTTAGTTCTAGAATTAGATGCTAATTCTAGAAAACTTAGTTTAGGACACAAACAAACAATTGACAATCCATGGGATAAATATGAAAAGGAGTTTACTCTTGATTCAATTCATGAATCTAAAATATTAGCTATTGTGGATAAAGGTGCAACTATAAGTCTTAATGAAGATATTACAGCTTTTGTACCTTCCAGATTATTGGAAAAAGTTGACGGTTCTAAATTGGTTGTTGATGAAAAAGCTAAGTTTAAAATAATTGAGTTTAATAAAGAGTTTAAAAGGGTAGTTGCATCACACACAGCTACTTTTAAGACAAAGGACAAAAGTAAATTAAATAAAAAAAGTAAGAGTAATATTTCAGAAACCAATGAGAAAAGTACATTAGGAGATATTGATGCACTTGTAGAATTGAAAAAAAAGATGAAATAATTGTTTAATTTTGTTATTAATTTTGATATGATGAAAGTTTAATAATATTCAGTTATGTCAAGTAAAATAATTTTAAACTCAAATCAGTTAGATATTCTTACTAACAGGTTGGTTTGCCAATTAATAGAGAATCACAATGATTTTTCAAATACTGTTTTAATAGGTTTACAACCTAGAGGTGTTTATTTTTTAAATAAAATAATTTCATTATTAAAGAATAAATATAATTGCAAAAATATAAGTTATGGTCTACTAGATATAACTTTTTTTAGAGACGACTTTAGGAGAAATGATAAACCATTAAATCCTAACATTTCTGATATAAATGTTAAAATTGAGTCAAAATCAGTAGTTTTGATTGATGATGTTTTGTATACAGGGAGAAGTATAAGAGCTGCCTTGACTGCAATTGAGACTTATGGAAGACCAAAGTTAATTGAATTGCTAATTTTAATTGACAGAAGATTCAGCAGAGAATTACCTATACAGCCAAATTATATTGGACTTGAGGTTGATTCTATTCAGAACGATAGGGTAATAGTAAATTGGAAAGAGAATGAGAATGAAGATTCAGTTTATTTAATAAACAATTAATGATAAAAGGAAACTTAAGTGTTAATCACCTGTTAGGAATCAAATATTTAAATTATTCTGATGTAAATTTAATTTTTAAAACTGCTGATTATTTTAAAGAAGTAATAAACAGACCAATAAAAAAAGTTCCAAGTTTAAGAGATCTTACAATTGCAAATTTATTTTTTGAAAATAGTACAAGAACAAAGCTTTCTTTTGAGCTTGCTCAAAAAAGATTAAGTGCTGATGTAATTAATTTTTCAGCTAATCAATCTTCAATATCTAAAGGGGAAAATTTAGTAGATACAGTAAAAAATATTTTAGCAATGAAAGTTGATATGATAGTAATCAGACACCCAGCTCCAGGAGCAGCTTTATATTTATCAAAAAAAGTAAATTCTTGCATAATAAATGCTGGTGATGGAACTCATGAACATCCAACACAAGCACTATTGGATGCTTATTCCCTTATTGAAAAATTTGGAGAATTAACTAATAGAAAAATACTAATCCTCGGAGATATAATGCATTCCCGAGTCGCTTTATCAAATATTTTTCTTTTAGTTAAATTAGGAGCTCAAGTCAAGTTGTGTGGTCCCAAAACTTTAATTCCAAGGGATATTGAGACACTTGGAGTATCTTATGAAATTAATTTAAATAAAGGATTAAAATGGTGTGACGCTATTAATGTTCTTAGAATTCAAAATGAAAGAATGAATCAAAGATATTTTCCAAGTATTAGAGAATATTCAAACCTTTATGGATTAGATGAATTAAAATTAAAAGAATTAAATAAAAAATTCGTTATTCTTCATCCTGGTCCAATCAATAGAGGTGTTGAAATTTCATCTTCTCTTGCTGATTCAAGCCAGTCGGTAATTTTAGATCAAGTTCAAAATGGTGTTGCAATAAGAATGGCTATTACGTATTTGCTAGCCTCAAAACTTTTAATTTAGAGATATGAAAAATGAAATTTTAGATAACACTCTAATAATTTTTTTTGATCAAAATGAGTATCAAGAAAATTTTTTTGGTAAAAACACTACTTTTTTAAATAAAAAAAATGATTTGATAATTATAATCAATAATGACTTTTTAAATTTTATATATTCTGAATTATTAATTTTATATAAAAAAATTAAAGAGTTCAATAAATCTCTTGTAATTGTTTGCAATGATTTTATTAACTCGTCTAAATTTGAACAATTCAAAATCACTCCTACATTACAAGAGGCTAAAGATTTAATTCAATTTGATAGAATTGAAAGAGATATTTATAAATTATGAAATTAACTATTTTAGGTTGTTATTCGGCATCTCCAAGAAATAATTTTCATACAACATCTCAAATATTAGAGATTGGTGGAGATTTAATTTTGATTGATTGTGGTGAAGGTACTCAAATGCAACTTAGAAAGATGAAAATTAAATTCAGTAGGATAAAAAACATATTTATTTCACATCTTCATGGAGATCATTTTTTCGGTTTAATTGGATTAATCAGCACTTTTAGGCTTTATGGAAGATCTAATGATCTCAACTTATTTGGACCTAAAGGTCTCAAAGAAATAATTGATTTACAATTAAAATATTCAAATTCTTGGACTGATTTTAAAATTAATTTTCATGAATTAGAATCAAAAAAAAGTGTTTCAATATTAAAAAATGAGAAATTTCAAGTCAAAACAATACCTTTAAGACACAGAATTTATACCAATGGATTTTTGTTTGTTGAAAAACATAAAGAAAAAAAACTCAATATGAATAATATTAAAAAACATTCAATTAATTACACTGATTTTAGTAAAATTAAGAATGGCGAGGATATTATTCTTAATAATGGATTAAAAATAATGAATCGTGAACTAGTAATAGAACCAAAAAATAGTAGTTATGCCTTTTGTAGCGATACATGCTATCATCAGGAAATAATAAGTCTACTAAATAATGTAACATTACTTTATCATGAATCTACTTTTCTTGAGATAGATAATGATATAGCAAAAAAAACATTACATAGTACCGCATCTGATGCAGCTAAAATTGCAAAAGCGGCCAATTGTCAAAAATTACTCCTTGGTCATTTTTCTTCAAGATATAAGAATCTCGAAAAATTTATTGATGAATCCTCTAAAATTTTTAAAAATGTTGACTTGGCCTATGAGGGTTTAGTTTTAGAATTTTAATTTATTTTTGTAATAAATTATTTTTAATGAAAAGTAAAGATATTGGTAAACTAAGGAAATCGTACGAAAAAAAATATATTGATGATATAAATATTGAAAAAACACCATTTGATTTTTTTGAAAAATGGTTTAAAGATGCTTGTAAAGACAAGTTGATTGATGAACCTAATGCAATGAGTCTTTCAACAATTAGCTCTAATGGTTTCCCTAGGACAAGAGTTGTTCTTTTAAAGGAATTTGGTATTGATGGATTTATTTTTTATACAAATTATAATAGTAGAAAAGGTGAATCAATAAAACTTAATTCTAAAGTTTCACTTTCCTTTTTTTGGCCAAGTCTTGAAAGACAAATATTAATAACAGGCAATGCATTTAAAATTTCTGATCAAAAATCAGAAAAGTATTTTAATGAAAGACCTCTAGGAAGTAGAATTGGAGCAATTATTTCTCCGCAAAGCCAAATTATACCCAATAGATTATTTCTAGAAAAGAAAATAAAGAGTTTTAGTGAAAATAATATCAAAAGGCCAAACTATTGGGGTGGTTTTATAGTCAAGCCAAGTATTTTTGAGTTCTGGCAGGGAAGACCCAATAGACTCCATGATAGAATTGAGTATGTATTAAATGAAAATAGTGAATGGATTAATTATAGATTGGCTCCATGAATAAAAAAATATTTTTTTTAAGACATGCAAAATCATCCTGGGACTTGGATGTTAGTGATATTAATCGTCCTTTAAATCAAAGAGGTGTTGATGATATTATAAAAATTGGAAAAAAATTCAATAAAATTTTTAAATCAGTTGAACTTATAATTACAAGCCCTGCAGTTAGAGCAATTAGCACATGTGTAATATTTTCCTCCTCCATTAATTTCACATATAATAATATAAAAATTAATAATAAATTATACACTTTTAACGTAGATGAAATTATTAAGTTTGTATATAATCTAAATGATTCAATAAATGAAGTTATTTTAGTTGGTCATAATCCTGCATTTACATCTGCTGCAAATTTTTTTTCAAATGAAGAAATTATTCATATGCCAACGTCAAGTATTGTATCTATATCTTTTAATGAACACAAATGGGGTAGGGTTAAAAAAGGAAAATCTTTTCAAATTACTAGGAAAAGCTGATAAATGAATAAAACGAAATATATAAATAGAGAAATAAGTTGGCTTGATTTTAATTCAAGGGTATTACAGGAGGCTGCTGAAAAAAGTGTTCCTATACTTGAAAGATTGAGGTTTATAGGCATTTTTTCAAATAATCTTGATGAATTTTTTAAAGTAAGATATGCAACAGTTCAAAGAATTGCACTTTCCGATAAATCTGGAAAAAAAGCATTAGGAACTGAGGCTAAAGAATTATTAGAGAAAATAACATCTATTGTAATAAAAAAGCAAAAAGAAAGTTTGATGATACTTAATTCAATTGAAGAAGAATTAAAGCATGAAAATATTTTTTTCATAAATGAAAAACAAGTAGTTCCAGAGCAATTTGATTTTTTAAACGATTTTTTTATTAGAAATGTTAGTCCTGCACTAGTTACAATAATCCTCTCAAATAAAATTAAGCAAGATTTTAGTGACAATAGAGCTTTTCTTGTTGCTGAAATTGAATTAAATCATTCATCCTATGATTCAAAATATTTGTATGCTCTAATTGAAATACCTAAAGATATTGATAGATTTATCGTCCTACCAAAAAATAACAATATTCAATATATAATGTTATTAGATGATTTAATCAGATTCAATTTTCATTTGATTTTTAATATGTTTAATTATAAAAATATAGTAAGTCATATGGTAAAAATAACTAGGGATGCAGAATTAGATTTTGATTCTGATTTAAGTAAAAGTTATATAAATAAAATTACAGAAAGTGTTAAAGACAGGCTGACAGGTGACCCTGTTAGATTAGTTTATGATAAAAATATTTCAAAAAAAGCTTTAGAGTTTGTCATAAATAAATTAGGTATATCTTCATTTGACAGTTTAATACCTGGTGGGAGATATCATGACAGAAGAGATTATATGAATTTTCCAAGTTTAAATAGAGATGATTTATTATATAAAAAAAATAAACCATTGAATATTAAAGGTTATAATCTTGAAAAAAATTTGTTGAAACACTTATTAAAAAATGATTTTTTACAATATACTCCATACCATACTTTTTCCTATGTTGTTAAATTTTTAAGGGATGCCGCTTTAGATCCTGATGTAAAAACTATTAAAATCACTCTTTATAGATTAGCCAGACAGTCAAATGTTATTAGTTCTTTAATTAATGCTGCGAAAAATGGGAAAAAAGTAACTGTCCAAATTGAATTACAAGCAAGATTTGATGAGGAAAATAATATAAAATTTACGGAGCTTTTAGGTGCAGCTGGAGTTGAAATTATTTTAGGTGTCCCTGGACTAAAAGTTCACAGTAAAATTTGTGTGATTGAGAAAGAAATCAATGAAAAAAATATAAGATTTGGTTTTTTAAGCACAGGGAATTTTAATGAATCAACTGCTAAAGTTTATACTGATTTTACATTGTTTACCTCTAACCAAAAAATTTTAAAAGAGGTAAATAAAGTTTTTAGTTTTTTAAAAGTTAATTTCAAAATGAAAAAATATAAACATTTAATTGTTTCTCCTCATTCAACTTATTCTACTTTTTTAAAATTAATAGACAATGAAATCAATAATTTTAAAGATGGAAAACCTGCAAGAATAAGAATGAAATTAAATAGTATAACTAACTATAAAATTATAGACAAATTGTATCAAGCTAGTACTTCAGGAGTAAAAATAGATTTAATAGTAAGAGGAGTTTGCTGTTTGATTCCTGGAATAAATGGTTTAAGTGAGAATATAAGAGTTATTAGTGTAATTGATAAATTTCTTGAACATTCTAGAATATATATTTTTGAAAATAGTGGAAATAAAAAAATTTATTTATCCTCATCTGATTTAATGACAAGAAGTTTTGATAATAGAGTTGAAGTAACATTTCCAATTTATTGTAAGAATTTACAAAATCAAATAATTGATACATATAATATTAGCTGGACAGATAATGTAAAAGCCAGGTTAATTAATACTGATTCTCAAAACATTTTTGTTTCAAATAATAAGAAAAAAAATAGATCTCAAGAGGAAACATTCAATTATTATAATAAAGATTTTTATCAAAAATAGATGAAAATAATTAAATATGCTGCAATTGACATTGGATCTAATGCTGTTAGAGTTTTAATATCTAATATTCTATCTAAAAAAAATAAACCAACAATTTATGTTAAAAGTTCGATTGTAAGAGTTCCAATTAGACTTGGACAAGATTCATTTACTGTTGGTGAGATCTCAAAATCAAATATTAAAAAACTTTTTAAAACATTAAGGGCATTTAAATTATTAATGAAAATTCATGGGGTTGAAAAATATATGGTATGTGCTACTTCAGCTTTAAGGGAAGCTAATAATTCTGAGTTTATAGTAAAAAAAATAAAAGATAAATTAAATATTAAAATCCAAATAATTGACGGCAGAAAAGAAGCTGAAATCATTTCATACTCAGATATTTTCAATTATAATAATTTAAATTTATCAAAAAACTTTATTTATATAGATGTAGGAGGAGGAAGTACTGAATTTACAGTTTTAAAGGATAAAAAGAGAATTTCTTCTAAATCTTTTAAAATCGGGACAGTTAGAATGATTAATGGAACAGTTAATTCAAAAATATGGATTGATATAAAATGTTGGATTAAAGAAAATACTTCAGAAATAAAAAATTTTGTTGTTCTTGGTTCTGGAGGAAATATTAATAAAATTTTTAAGATTGCAAAAATTAAAGAAGGTAATCCTATTTCTATTTTAAAACTAAATACTATTTACGAAAATTTAAAAAAATTAAGTTATAATGATAGAATTTACAATTATAACTTAAATACAGATAGGGCAGATGTTATTTTACCCGCTTTAGAAATTTTTATTAAATCATTGAAATGGTCTGGATCAAACAAGGTGTTTGTTCCAAAAATAGGACTTTCTGATGGAATGATAAAAATGCTTCATAAAAAGTCATCAAAAAATTAATCTAGACCAAACTCTTTTTTTAGTTTATCAATTTTTGGATTTATTTCATAAAGTTTTTTATACTTTTCCTCAAAAGTATAAGCCTTTTTAATAATTATTTTTTCATTTAGTTTAAAATCTATTTTGATTTTTTCATTTTTCAATTCATTTGTAAAAAAAAATAGTAAATCACTCTTTATATTATCTAATTCATTTTTTATTGATTCTGATGGTACCTCAAATTTTATTAAGCTATTACCTTTAAGTAATGGTTTTCCTAATCTTAATATTGAAGCAATATTTTTTTCACCTAATTTTGATTTTTCTTTTATTAGTTTTTTCCATGATTTTTGAAGGTCAGAACTAGAAAATTCATGATTTATTTTTGAAACACTCTCTGAATTTAAATTTTTAATTGATATATCATTTTTTTCAAAAACACTTGACAAAGAAAATTTTGAAAATCGTTTTTTTTCAAAAGTTTGTTTTTCTGTATTTTTTTTTTCAAAATAATCATGTGTTTCTGAGAGAAAATCTTGATTGACATTTTTTGAATTCATTATATCAATTTTATTTGGATCGAAATTTTTATAATAACTAGTTGGTATTATTTTTTTTTTTTTTTCTGAGTAATCTAAAGATGCAAGTTTCATAAAGGTTAATTCAACTAAAATTCTCTTATTTTTTGTTTTATTATAATTTAATTCAGATTCAGTTAATATATCTAATGAATCTAAAAACATATTGCTTTTAATTTTAGATGAATAATTTGAATATTTATCTTTAAAACTTTCACTAAACTCAAAAAGAGAATCAGTATCAGTTTCAGAACATAATAAAAGGTTCCTAAAATGATTATTCATTCCACTGATTAAATCATACAAATCATAACCTAATTCAACAATATTTTCAATTTTAATTAATATTCCAGGAATATTTTTTTTCAGAATTTCATCGGTTAGATCAAAATATATATTATTACTGATTACGTTGAGATTTTTAGAAACATTTTCTAAAGTTAAATTATTAGTACATGAAATTAATAACTGATCAAACAGTGTTAGAGCGTCTCTAAGTGCACCATCAGCTTTTTCAGCAATTAAATTTAATGCATCAACTTCAAAACTAATATTTTGTTTTTTAGAAACTGATTCTAAAACCATTACAATATCTTTAATTTTTATTCTTTTAAAATCATAAATTTGACATCTAGATAAAATTGTAGGAATTATTTTATTTTTTTCAGTAGTTGCCAAAATAAATATTGCATGACTTGGTGGCTCCTCCAATGTTTTTAAAAAAGCATTAAATGCAGATGTTGTCAACATATGAGCTTCATCAATTATAAAAACTTTAAAATTTCCTATCTGAGGTGGAACTCTAACCTGTTCAGTAAGATTTCGTATATCCTCAACTGAATTATTAGATGCTGCATCCAGTTCAAAAATATTGTATGAGTGGTTATTATTAGATGAATTAAAGTTGTTAATTTTTTTTGCTAATATACGTGCACATGTTGTTTTTCCAACACCCCTCGGACCACAAAATAGAAGTGATTTTGCAAGCTGATTGTTTTCTATTGCTTTATTTAGAGTTGTTGTAATTATATCTTGTCCAACAACCTCGTCAAAACTAATTGGTCTATATTTTAATGCAGAAACTTTAAATTGATTCATCAAAGTAAATTTATGAAAATGAAATATCAATTTAAAAATGTTTATTGATATTTAAATTATAATTATCAACAAAATAAGTAAATTTACAATGGCAGACCACTTATCGCTTTTTTTAAAAGAGGAAAGTCCGGACACCACAGAACAGTATAGCGGGTAACACCCGTCATTCAAAAAATGAATAGGACAAGTGCAACAGAAAGAATGTACAGGTAATGCTGTAGTGAAATCTTGCAAACTCTATACGGTGAAACGTCAAGTATATTTACGATTATGGTTGTTCGCTTAATGTAAAAGGGTAGACGGTTTGAACTTTTAAGTAATTAAGAGTCTAGATAAATGATAAGATAATACAGAATCCGGCTTATGGTCTGCCTTTTTTTTTAAAAAAACTAAAGCAATTTGATCCATATTTTTTTTTCAAATAAAATAAATTATGGTTACCGAATTCAATTTTATCATTATGTTCTAGTAGAAAAATCCCTCCTTTTGTAACACTTTTTTCACTAAAGATTAGATCAACAATTTCTGTTAGTTTTTGTAATGAATAATCATAAGGTGGATCGGCAAAAATAATATCAAATTTTTCATCATTTTTTTTTAAAAATTTTTTAAAATCATATTTTATAATATTTAAATCAATTTTCAAGTCCATTGATGTTTTTTTAATGAATTTGATATTGTCATAATTATTGTCAACGCAATAAATTTTTTTTACTCCTCTTGAAGCAAATTCGTAACTAATATTTCCTGAACCAGAAAATAAATCTAAAACTCTAATTTTACTCCAATCATATAAATTGTTCAATGTATTAAAAACACCCTCTTTAGACTTACTTGTAGTCGGTCTTACCTTAAGTTTTTTATCGTAAATTATTCTTCTACCTTTTAATGATCCAGAAATAATATTCATTATTCAAAAATATCTAAAAACAAAGGACATTCGTGATTACTTTGAGAAATATTAGGTACTTGGGAATTTAAAAATTTAGCAGAATTATAAAATTTTGAAAATGAATTATAGTAGGTATTAAATTTATCATTTTTACCTAAAAAAAATACATTTGATTCAATTTGATTTATTCCTTGAATTTCAATAACGTAGAAAACATAATATAGAAAATCCTCAATAGTTTTATGATTAAAAGTATTGAAAAATAATAGCTGGTTAGAATGATATATAAAAATATCAAAAAAATTAGCTCTTAAGTTTATAAACATATTTTTTTTGTAGTTATTTTTTGAGAATTTCGTTAATACCTCAAACAACTGAGTTGTAAAGTGTTTTATTTCAGCTTTTGGAAAAAAATCGTTAATTATTTTTTTATTTTCTTTTTTTAGATAGTATAAAACCACTTGTCTAGTGTCAAAAATTTTGTCGTAAACTAAATAATCAGACTTAAGGGGCATGGATGTAGATACAATATTCTCAATTTTTCTTTCATCAAAAAAATCATCTGGAATTATTATTGAATTTTCATCAAATAGAATTACTTCAACAAAATCAAAATCAATTTTATTTTTTTCAATGAAATTTTTGACAGAAATAGAATCAAAATTTAGAATTTTAAAATCAAAAAAATAGGTTTCTTTTTTTGTGCAAAAAAATAATCCACTTTTAAAAATTTGAATGGATAAACTATCAGATTTAAGATATTTATTATTGAGTTGCATCAAATATGGTAGGCCAATTTCCATTAACGCTGACCTCAGTTAATGACCCTAAAACGATATCGGAACCATTAACGCCATCTACTGAAATTGTTTCATTTTCTTCTTTCAATAGATCAGTATCTTGATCAAACAAAACAATATCTTTTGAGACTTTAACTTCGAAAACAGGAACATTGTATCCATTTTTGTCAATTATGTCAGCGTTTATTGTAAAATTTTCTTCCACTCCTTCGATAGGAATTTTAGACATCATTTTATAATTATCATTTACTTTAAAAAGTGAATCTTTAACACTCACAAAACCAAGTGTATCAATCACTATGACCTCTTTTAACATATCAATTCTATATGTTCTGTCATACTCTAAATATGAAGAATCTCTTTTCTCAATTAATGTAAAAATTCCGTTATCAATAAAATTTATTAAACTATCGAAATTATTAGCATAATATCCTTTAACATCTTTATGGGCAATTTGTGAAACTCTTATATCCTTTAATCTATTGATTACTTTTTTATATCTTTCATTTTTCACCTTATTAAAGTTGATCGGCCCATTAATAGAATCATATATTTGGTAACTAAAGAAAAATATTAGTAACCATAAAAACGCTTGAATTCCAACTTTCATATTAAAATATTTAAAACAAATCTACAAATTTTTTTTTTTTATAGATTTTTACTGATCACATAAATAACTTGCTGTAAATTATCAATTTTTTTTTAAATATTTAAATTATGATAAACATTTTGAACATCTTCGTCATTTTCTATGATATTAATTAATTTAATAATTAAATTCTTTTTTTCTTCATCAATTGAAATTAAATTATTGGGAATTTTATCAAATCCTGAATTAATGATTTCTACTTCTCTTTTTTCAAGTTCTAATTGTAATGAATTAAAATTTTCATAAGAGCCAATTATTGTTGAATATTTTTTTTTTGAAATAATTTCTAAGAGCCCAAAGTCAATTAATTCCAATTCAATTTTTTCTAAATCTATTGTATTATTTGAAATTTCAAAGTAAGCAATTTTATTAAATAAATAATCAACCGATCCCGACTTACCAAGTTCTCCGTTTTCTTTTTTGAAATAACTTCTTATGTTTGCAACAGTTCGGTTATTATTGTCAGTTATTGCTTCAACTAAAATTGCAATTCCAAAAGGTGCGTAACCCTCAAGAAAAATTTTTTTAAGATTATCTTTAGTTTTATTAATACTCTTGTTTATAGCCCTTTCGATATTATCCTTTGGCATATTAATTGATTTTGCATTTTGAATTAATGCTCTCAATTTAGAATTAGATTCGGGAGAAGGACCATTTTCTTTAACTGAAATTTGAATTTCCTTTGAAAGTTTTGTAAAAGATTTAGACATTGTAGACCATCTTTTAAGTTTTCTTGATTTTCTAAACTCGAAGGCTCTACCCATTTTATTTATATATATTAAAATTTAAAGAAAACATATTTATAATTGACTCACAGCTAGGATATAAATGAGAGGGTAAACAATTTTTTTTTGGAAGAACTGCCAAATATCTTAAATTATTAGTTGTATATATATGTTTAAACTTCACACCAATATTTGTATTTCCAACAATTTTTTTTATTAAGTCAAAGTGACTAATAAGATCTTTAGTTCCTAAATGAAAAATCCCACTCAAGTTTTTATTTATTATATAGTTTATTTGTTGACTTAAAATTATATCACTATTTATGTTAACAATTGTATTTGGATATACATCAATTGGTTTATTTTCTTTAATCAGTAATTTAATTTCTTTATTTCTATGAGATTTAATTCCAAAAACCATTGGCAGTCTAATTATTACATATTTAGCTGGGTTTAGTTTTAAAATTAAATTTTCAATAGTTGATTTGAATTTACCATATCTACTTTTTGATAAAGTTTTATCATATTCGTATGAAGGGAAATGTTCAAAAGCGTCAAAAACGTTAGATGAGGAAATAAACATAATTCTACAGTTATTTTTTTTTACGTATTCAATAAGTGATTCGTGGGTTTTAATTTGAAAAGAGAAAGGCCCTTTAAGGCAAGAAATTATTAAATTTGGTTTCACTCTAATAATTATCTTATTTATGTCAGATGAAGTTATATCATAATATTGAAAATTATTTTTAATTTTAAATAATTTATTAGTGTAATAAGTACCGAAAGTATTATAATATTTACTTAATTCTTTTTGAATTGATTTTCCAATGAATCCACTTGCACCTAAAATTAAAATTTTCTTCAATATTCTTTTTTTACAAATGGCAATTTGCATATTGTAGCTGGAATTTTTTTCCCTCTTGCTTCGATAAAAATTTCTTTTTGTGATTGATAAAAATCAATATATCCTAAACCTATACCTTTGCTTAAGTAAGTAGAAAATGTACCAGAAGTTACATATCCAATTTCTATATAATTTTTATTAAATATTTTAAATCCACTTCTTGGAATACCTTTTTCATTTAATTTAAAACCAATCAATTTATGTTTTTGACTTTTTTTTTGTAATAAAAGCCCATTGTAGTTTATAAATTTAGTGTCAGGTTTAGTTATCCAAGCTAGACCTGCTTCATAAGGACATCTATTTTCATCAATTTCATTTCCGTAAAGGCAGTAGCCCATTTCAATTCTTAGTGAATCTCTTGCAGCCAAACCTATTGGCTTTATTTTAATTGATTCACCAACCTCAAGTAATTTGTTCCAAAGAAATTTAGCTTCACTATTTTTTACTAAAATTTCAAAGCCACCAGCACCCGTATAACCAGTTGAGGATATAAAAATATCTTTAAGACCAGCAAGATTAATTACTTTAATATTATAATTATCCATGGAATCTAGTTTAACTTTTGATAAATTTTTTAAAACTGAAACTGATTTGGGTCCTTGTAATGCAAAAAGGCAATATTCATCTGATAAATTCAATAATTCAGATTTAAATTTTTTATTTATTTCATTAATCCAATTAAAATCTTTTTCAATATTTGATGCATTAACAATCAACATGTACTTGTCAATTTCTATTTGGTAAACAATTAAATCATCAATTATACCACCTTCAAAATTTGGTAAATAATTATATTGTGCTTTACCTACAGAAAGTTTTGATATGTCATTACTACAAATTTTTTGAAGTAGTTCAAAAGAATTTTTTCCAAAGACAAAGAATTCTCCCATGTGAGAAATATCGAATAATCCACAGTCAAGTCTTACTTTTCTATGTTCATTACTAATGCTATCATAATACAATGGCATTTCAAATTCATAAAAATTGACCATTTTAGCTCCGAGACCTTTGTGAATTGAATTTAAAACTGTTTTTTTCATGAGTCAATTTTTTATAATAAAGTTTTTTAATTCACTATAGCTATTAATTTCAACAGATTTTTTTTTACCCTCTAAAACTTTTTTTATTCTCTCAGGAATTACTACTTTTTTATTAATTATTTTTTCAACTGATTCACTAAACTTAATTGGATGAGCAGTCTCCAAAAAAACACCAATATCGTCATCACTTTTTTCAATATTTTTTTTCAATCCTAAATATCCAATTGCTCCATGAGGTTCAAGTATATATCCATATTTTTCAAAAATTTTCTTTATTACAATTTTTGTTTCACTATCAGTGAAACTGTAACTATAAAAATCTTTTTTCAATTTAGTTAAATTAGAATCATAAAGATTTAAAATTCTTATAAAATTACTTGGATCACCAACATCCATGGCATTAGAGATTGTAGTTTTAGATTTTTTTGGAATTAATTTACCTGTTGAAATAAATTTAGGAATTACATCATTAATATTTGTGCTTGCGACAAAATTTTTAATTGGAAGGCCAATTTTTTTTGCAAGAAGACCAGCGCAAATATTTCCAAAATTTCCACTAGGTACTGAAAAAGTTATAGAATTTGATTTACTTTTTAAATTTTTGTATGCTAAAAAATAGTAAAACATTTGAGGCAACCATCTTGCTATATTTATTGAATTTGCTGAAGTCAATTTTTTCAATTTAATTATATCATTGTCAATAAAAGCTCTTTTCACCATATTTTGACAGTCATCAAATGAACCAGATACTTCAATTGCAGTTACATTTCCATTTAATGTAGTTAGTTGTTTTTCTTGTATTCTACTTACCCTGTTTTTTGGATATAGAATTATTACTTCAATTCCATTAATTCCATAAAAGCCGTTTGCAACAGCACCACCAGTATCTCCCGATGTTGCAACTAAAACAGTTATTTTTCCTAAATGATTTTTTTTGATTACATATTCGATTGTTTTTGCCATAAACTTTGCTCCAATATCTTTAAAAGCTAAAGTTGGTCCATGAAAAAGCTCTAAACAATAGATGTTTTTTTCAATATTTAATAATGGAAATGGGAAAGAAATTGTTTCTTCAATAATTTTATCAAGAGATCTTTCATCAATAACATTTCCAATAAAGGGACTAATTACTTTTTTAGCAATTTCATGATCATCTAACTTATAAATTGAATCAAAAAAATTTTTATCAAGCATTTTTATTTTTTCAGGAAAATATAAACCTTTGTCTGGAGCAAGTCCACTTATTGCTGCTTCTAAAAAATTAACTTTTTTTGAATTATTGTTAAGACTTTTAAATTTCATTTTTTTGAAAGTACTTTGATTCCATTTCTATTTATTTCTGATACATGCAAGTTAAATTCAAGCCCTATTTTTATTAAAATTTCTGACATAGCTTCCCCAACTTTCCTAGCTTTTTTTTCACCTTTTACCATTGCATAAATTGATGGTCCAGATCCAGCAATACCTGAACCAAGAGCGCCGTTATCAATAGCAGATTTTTTAATTTTATAAAATTCAGGAATTAAAATAGATCTAGTTGGTTCAACAATAACATCCTTTAAGGATCTTTTAATTAAATTAAAATCATTAGTGTAAAGCCCACTTATAAAACCTCCCAAATTTGCCATTTGATCAATAGTTTTTTTTAAGGAAACTTTGTGTTTTAATATTGATCTTGAGTCAGATGTTTTCAGTTTAATTTTTGGATGTATTATTGTAAGAAATAATTTATCTGGTATCGGAAGATTAATTACATCGATTTCAGTCGTTGATCTAATTAAAGTTATACCACCGCATATCAAGGGAGCGACATTGTCTGCATGAGCTGTTCCACTTGCTTTTTTTTCTCCCTCCATTGCAAATTTTATTAATTCATTTTTTGAAAAAGGTTTTTCTATCAGTTTATTAATTCCAAAAACTGATCCAGCAGAACTTGCTGCACTACTACCAATTCCACTACCAGATTTTATGCCTTTAAATATTTCAATCTCAAATCCATGATTTATTGAAATTTTATTAAGAAGTGATGATGCAGAAATAGCCGCAACATTTTTTTTATTATCAAGAGGTATATCCCTATCTCCATGAACTTTAGAAATTACAACACCTTTTTTTTTAGTTTTTCTTATTACCATCTCATCACCTATATTATTTAGGCAAACTCCTAAAACATCGAATCCACAAGAAATATTTGCAACACTTGCAGGAGAAAATATTTTAATTTCATTCATAATTTATTTTTTACCAATTCTTATTATATCAGCAAAAATTCCAGCAGCTGTTACATCCGCTCCCGCTCCTGCACCTTTTACAATCAAGGGTTGTTCAAAATATCTGTTTGTGTAAAAAAGGACAATATTATCACTTCCTTTTAAATTATAGAAGTCATGACCTTTCTCAACTTCTTTAAGTCCAACACTTGCTTTACCATTTTCAAGTTCCGCTACATATTTTAATCTGGAATTATTTTTGTTAGCATTTTCTAACAACAAATTAAAAATACTCTTATGTTTTACTAATGATTCAATAAATGACTTCTCATCTTTTGAATTAATTGATTCCTCTGGGAGAAAAGATTTATTTTTAATTTGATCTAGTTCTAATTTTATTCCACTTTCTCTTGCAAGAATAAGAATTTTTCTTGCTACATCTACTCCACTAAGGTCAATTTTTGGATCAGGTTCAGTGTAACCCTCCTCTTTTGCTTTTAAGACTATTTCATGAAAAGTATCTGGTTTTTTAAAATTATTAAAAATAAAATTTAAACTGCCAGATAATACTGCTTGTATTTTTAATATTCTATCTCCAGAATCAACTAAATTATTTAAAGTATCAATTACAGGAAGACCTGCGCCAACATTTGTTTCAAATAAAAATGGGCTTCCATATTTTCTGGATAAATTCTTTAAATTTAAATATTTGTTGTATCTGTCAGCACAAGCAATTTTGTTACAAGTTATTACACCAATATTAGTTTCTAAATACTTTTCATATTCATCAGAAATTTTTTCACTAGCAGTATTATCTACAAAAATGCTATTTCTTAAATTAAGTTTTTTAATATTATTATAGAGTAAGTTTAAATTCATTTTATTTCCAGATTTTAAGAGCTTTCTCCAATTTTTTAAATCTACACCATCGTTATTTGAATATGTTTTTTTTGAGTTAGATAAAGAGATCACTCTTATTCTTAACTTTAAAACATCAATTAAATATTTATATTGTTTTGATATTTGTTCGAGTAATTTTCCACCAACATTTCCAACTCCAACAATAAATAAATTTAATTCCTTAATGTTTTCCTCAAAAAATGTTTCATGTAATGTGTTTAATGCTTTATTGCAATTTTTCTTATTAATCACAAAAGAAATATTTTTTTCAGATGCACCTTGAGCAATAGCTCGTATATTAACATTGTTATTTCCTAGTGAACTAAAAATTTTACCGCTAATTCCTTGATGATCTTTCATTTTTTCTCCAACCACAGCAATATTGACTAAATTATTTTCAACCAAGCAAGGCTTAACTTTTTTTAATGAAATTTCAAATTCAAATTCTTTATCAATATTTTTTTTTGCAAATTCTGCCTCATCACTATTTATCCCAATACATATTGATTGTTCAGATGATGCTTGGCTAATCATTATTATATTTATATTCCCTTTATTTAAAGCACTGAAAAGTCTACTTGAAAAACCTGAAACACCTACCATTCCAGAACCTTCAAGAGTAATTAATGAAATATTATTTATATGACTAATACCTTTAATTACATTCGATTTTTTTGAATTATTTGATTTTATGATAGTTCCTAAATCATCTGGTCTGAAAGTATTTTTAATTATTAAAGGAATATTATTTTCAATTAATGGTTGCAATGTTGGCGGATATATAACTTTAGCTCCAAAATGAGATAATTCCATTGCTTCAGAATATGACAATTGATTTATTGGATATGCTTGGGAAACTATTTTGGGATTAGCAGTATACATTCCACTCACATCAGTCCAAATTTCTAATATATTAGCTTTTAAAATTGATGCAAAAATAGATGCAGTGAAGTCCGATCCTCCTCTTCCTAAATTAGTATCTTCACCCTCACTATTAGCTGATATAAACCCTGGAGCTAAAATTAATTTTGAATCGATATTCTTTACTTTTTTATCAAAATTATTTTTTGTTCTTTTCCAATCAACAATATTTTTATTGTCATGACTAATTGTACAAATTATTTTTCGTGAATCAATAAAACTTATGTCGTTTAATTGTTGTTTAATGATTTCATAAATAATTTTACTAGAAAGTATTTCGCCATAACACAATACTTTAGATAATATTTTTGGCGAGTATTCTCCTAAAAGTTTGATACCTTCAAGTATAGATTCAATTTCGTTAATTTTTTGTTTTAAAAAACTAATTGATTCACTTTGGTTATTTATTTTTAATGATTTTTTAATAAGTGTTAGATGTTTTTCTTCAATTTTATTCAGAAAATTTATAAATGACTTTTTACTTTTCTTTGAAGAATTTATAGCATCCAGTAATAAGTCAGTAATACCAGAAAGTGCCGATACAATTACAATTGATTTACTATTCTCCTTTGAAATAATTTCAATAACTTTTTTAACACTTTTAGCGTTAGCTACTGACGTTCCACCAAACTTTAAGACCTTCATATGATAATTTTAAAATTATTTAGCTAAAGTATAAAACATTGGTTTTAAACTTTATATTACTTATTAATATTTATAAAAAATAGTGATTTACCCCCCTAAAGGGTTGTGAAAGAGAAATTGTTTAATATAAACAATGCAAGTTTAATTGATATAAATCTATAAATCATAAGGCAAAAATAACAGTAAAAAAATATTTTTGGAAATTAATCGGTCTTTTTTTTATTTTTTTTTGATGCCAAAGTTAAAAAATTGTCAGTCTTAAGATGATCTATATGTAGTTCGTCACCTTCTTTAATCTTATTGTTTACTATTTCTTCAGCAATTAAGTTTTCAATAAATTTTTGAATAGCTCTGTTAAGAGGTCTGGCACCATTTTTCTTATCATAACCATTATCACAAATAAAATCTTTTGCCTTTTCAGTGATTGAAATTTTATAACCTAGATTTGTGACTCTGTCAACTAATTTAGAAATTTCAATATCAACAATTTTTCTGATATCATTTTTTTCTAGTGAGTTGAAAACAACAATTTCATCAACCCTATTTAAAAATTCGGGGGAAAACGTCTTTTTTAGTGAATTTTCGATGATACCTTTTTCGATATCGCTGTTTTGAGCTTTTTGTGAATTAGTTGAAAAACCAACACCAGTTCCAAAATCCTTAATTTGTCTCGCACCAATATTTGATGTCATAATAATTATTGTATTTTGAAAATTTATTTTTCTGCCAAGGCTATCTGTTAAAAAACCTTCATCTAATACTTGTAAAAGCATATTAAAGATATCAGGATGAGCTTTTTCAACCTCATCTAACAGAATTACGGAGTAAGGTTTTCTTCTAACCTTCTCACTTAATTGACCTCCTTCTTCATATCCAACATATCCGGGAGGAGCACCTATTAACCTGGAGACAGCAAATTTTTCCATATACTCACTCATGTCAATTCTAATCAAATTATCTTCTGATTCAAAGATTTCGCTTGCAAGAATTTTAGCTAATTGAGTTTTTCCCACGCCCGTTTGACCAAGAAATATGAAAGAACCAATCGGTTTTTCAACAATTTTAAGACCAGCTCTGTTTCTTTGAATAGCCTTAACAACTTTTTCTATAGCATTTTTTTGACCAATAAGCTTATTTCCAATGATGTTATTCAATTTAGATAGTTTACTTTTTTCTTTATTGAAAATTTTGCTAACAGGAACGCCACTAATCATAGATACAACTTCAGATATGTGAGATTCATCTACTTTAATTCTATTTAATTTTGATTGTTCATCCCATTCATTTTGAGCTGATATAAGGTCTCTTTCAATCCGTTTTTCGTCATCTCTTAATCTGGCAGCTTCCTCGTATTTTTGTTTTTTTACGACTGAATTTTTTAATACAATGATGTTTTCAAGATCGTTTTCCAATTTAATAATATTTTGGGGCACATTCATATTATTAATATGAACCCTTGATCCAGCTTCATCAAGAGCATCAATAGCTTTATCAGGAAGAAATCTATCAGTAACATACCTTTTAGTTAAATCAACACACGCTTTTAAAGCATCATCAGTGTAAGTAACATTATGATGATTTTCATATTTATCTTTTATATTTTTTAAAATTTCATATGTTTCTTCAACTGTGG
Organism: Flavobacteriaceae bacterium; assembly: GCA_002702875.1. Taxonomy (GTDB): domain Bacteria; phylum Bacteroidota; class Bacteroidia; order Flavobacteriales; family Flavobacteriaceae; genus TMED220. The sequence continues at coordinate 10,174 of PACV01000030.1, read as the reverse complement.
TTTCTTCAATAATAATTTTTTGAAATCTTCTTTCAAGCGCACCATCTTTTTCAATATTTTGTCTGTATTCGTCAAGTGTTGTTGCACCAATACATTGAATGTCTCCGCGAGCTAAAGCAGGCTTGAACATATTTGACGCGTCTAAGCTCCCTGTAGCTCCACCTGCACCAACAATAGTGTGTATTTCATCAATAAATAGAATTATATTGTCATTTTTTTCGATTTCATTCATCACAGCTTTCATTCTTTCCTCGAATTGACCTCTGTATTTTGTTCCAGCAACAAGGCTAGCTAAATCTAGCGTAACAACTCTTTTGCCGTAAAGGACTCTTGAAACCTTCTTTTGTACTATTCTAAGAGCAAGGCCTTCAGCAATAGCGGATTTTCCAACACCAGGTTCACCAATTAAGAGTGGGTTATTTTTTTTTCTTCTACTAAGAATTTGAGATACTCGTTCAATTTCTTTTTCTCTTCCAACAACAGGGTCAAGTTCATTATTTTCAGCAAGATTAGTTACGTCTCTACCAAAGTTATCTAAAACAGGTGTCTTAGATTTTTTATTTTTACCTGAATCACTTGAGGTTGTAAATGGATTTGATTTATTACTTGAATCATTAGAATCTTTTTCATCTGGAAAAGAAGACGATGAAGATATCTCGTCATATTCTGAATCATTTGCTAGCATAAGTTTAAATTGCTCCTTTACTAAATCATAATTAATGTTTAAATTAATTAAAAGTTTTGTTGTAGGATCATTTTCATTTCTGAGAATACATAAAAGAAGGTGAGCAGTATTGATTAAATCACTTTGAAATAATTTAGCTTCTAAAAAAGTTGTTTTAAGTGCTCTTTCAGCTTGACGAGTTAAATGAAGATTTTTTTTTGAGTTTTCAATAGATGACGAATCAATAATGGCAGGATTTAGTATTTCAACTTTTTTTCGAAGATTATCAAGATCAACTTCAATAGAGTTTAAAATCGAAATTGCTTTACCACCTCCATCTCTGAGTATACCAAGCATTAAATGTTCAGTACCAATGTAATCATGTCCTAAACGAAGTGCTTCTTCCTTACTGTATGTAATTACATCTTTAACTCGTGGTGAAAAATTATCATCCATAACAAACGTTTAATTGAACTATTTCAAAAATCGTTCCAAATAACAATTTAATATAAGCTAATAGACAAAAAAAAAATAATATTACAAAGTTTGATAAATGTTTTTTATTAATTAATTTTTAAAATTATAATGTTAATAAAATATGTGACAAAAACTATATATATCCTAATAAATAATGGTTATAATCCATATTTTAGCAATATATAATAAATGATTATGTTAGATAACGAAAAGCTTATTCCTATTAATATTGAGGATGAAATGAAGTCTGCTTACATAGATTATTCTATGTCTGTCATAGTGTCACGTGCTTTACCAGATGTAAGAGATGGATTGAAACCTGTTCATAGAAGAGTTTTATTTGGTATGCATGAGTTGGGTATAAGATCTGGGGGAGCTTACAGGAAATCTGCTAGAATAGTTGGTGATGTTTTAGGAAAATATCATCCTCACGGTGACACATCGGTTTATGACGCAATGGTAAGAATGGCTCAAGAATGGAGTTTAAGATATTTACTAGTTGATGGTCAAGGAAATTACGGATCTGTAGATGGTGATAGTCCAGCTGCAATGAGGTATACAGAGGCAAGAATGCAAAAAATATCTGAGGATATTTTAGCAGACATTGATAAAGAAACTGTCGATCAGGAACTAAATTTTGATGATACTATTTATGAGCCTACTGTTCTTCCAACAAGAATCCCTACATTATTGATAAATGGGGCATCTGGAATTGCAGTTGGTATGGCAACAAATATTCCACCCCACAATTTGTCAGAGGTAATTGACGGCATTAATCTTTTTATCAGTAATAATGATGTTGAAATTGAAGATTTAATTAAGGTTGTTAAAGCACCTGATTTTCCAACAGGTGGAATTATTTATGGGTATGAAGGGGTTAAAGAAGCTTTTATGACTGGAAGAGGAAAAGTTGTCATCAGAGGTAGAGCTGTAATTGAGGAAATTGATAACAGAGAATGTATTGTAGTAGACCAAATTCCTTACTTAACCAATAAAGCTGATATGATTAGAAAAACAGCTGAATTAATAAATGACAAAAAAATTGAGGGTATTTCATCAATAAGAGATGAGTCTGACAGAAAAGGAATGAGAATTGTTTATATTCTAAAAAGAGATGCTATACCCAATATAGTTCTAAATAAGCTTTATAAGTTTACTCAACTACAATCATCATTTAGTGTTAATAGTATAGCCTTAGTTAAAGGAAGACCGAAGTTGTTAAATTTAAAAGAACTTATAAGTAACTTCGTTGAACATAGACATGACGTTGTTGTTAGAAGGTCTAAATACGAGTTAAAAAAAGCAGAGGAAAGAGCACACATATTAAAAGGTCTTATAGTAGCCTCTGATAATATTGATAGAGTTATTGAGCTTATTAGATCATCAGAAAATACTGAATCAGCAAAAAAAAGCTTGCAAGATCAATTTGAACTTACAGAAATACAAGCAAAAGCAATTGTAGAAATGAGATTAAGACAATTAACAGGTCTTGAACAGGAGAAATTAAGAGATGAATTCGAAGAGTTAAATAAAACAATTGAAAGACTCAAAAATATATTGTCAAATAAAGATTTGAGAATGGATATAATAAAAGATGAACTCACGGTTGTTAAAGATAAATATGGAGACGAACGTAGATCTATAATTGATTATACAGGAGGAAATTTTAGTGTTGAGGATATGATACCTAATGAAAAAGTTGTTGTAACTATATCTCATGCAGGTTATATTAAAAGAACATCACTTTCAGAATATAAACTCCAAAATCGCGGTGGAGTTGGACAAAAAGCAAGTACAACTAGAAATGAAGACTTTTTGGAACATTTATTTGTAGGAACTAATCATCAATACATGTTGTTTTTTACTCAAAAAGGAAAGTGTTTTTGGATGAGAGTTTATGAAATACCAGAGGGTTCCAAGACCTCGAAGGGCAGAGCTATTCAAAATTTAATTAACATTGAACAAGATGACAAAGTTAAGGCTTTTATAAATACTCATGATCTTAAGGATAGTGATTATATAAACAATCACTATGTTATTATGGCTACAAAAAAAGGTCAAGTTGTTAAAACATCACTAGAGAAATATTCTAGACCTAGAGCTAATGGAATAAATGCTATAAATATAAAAGATGACGATGAGCTTCTTGAAGCAAAATTAACAACCGGAAATAGCCAAATTATGTTGGCAGTAAAATCAGGTAAAGCGATCAGATTTGAAGAAGATAAAACAAGACCATTGGGAAGGGGAGCTTCTGGAGTTAGAGGAATTAAACTTAAAAATCAATTAGATGAAGTTATTGGTATGGTATCAGTAAGTGATGTTAACTCTGATATATTAGTAGTTTCAGAAAATGGTTTCGGTAAAAGATCAAGTTTAGATGACTATAGAATTACAAACAGGGGCGGTAAAGGGGTAAAAACTATTTCAATTACTGAAAAAACAGGAAATCTTGTTGCTTTAAAGAATGTTAGCGATGATGATGATTTAATGATAATAAAGAAATCTGGAGTTGCAATTAGAATGAGTGTTTCAGATTTAAGAGTAATGGGAAGGGCAACTCAAGGAGTAAAATTAGTAAAAATTAAGGAAGAGGGAGCAATTGCTGCAGTAGCTAAAGTGATGAAAGATCAAGATGAGGACGATAAAATAAACCAAGAAGAAACAAAAGAAGAGTAAAATTTTATTTACATTGCAATAAAATTTTACAAATGAAATATTTAATCTTTTTTTACATGTTTCTTGTAGTGACTCTTTCTTTTTCCCAAAAAAAAGAACTAAGAACTGCAAAAAAACTTTTTTCTAATGCTCAATATGAAGAGGTTGAAAAAGTTTTACTAGATAATCAAAATCTTTTTAGTGAATCTGACTCTAAATTAATTGGTCAGTTTAACTTTTTATTGGCCCAGACATATAGAAATTTAAAAAAATTTCAAAAGGCATTTGATAGGCTATCATTGGTTAAAAACACTCCTTCTTTGTCCAAAGATTATCCAGTTGAGGCTGAACTTTTAAAAGCAGATTGTGTAAATTCTGCTATAGTTGATTCTAATGAAAAAAAATACAAAGACTCTGTAGATAAACTCTACATTGCATACTTACTGGATGTTGATAAAAATATAGATTATTTATATTTTGCCGCTTCTAATTCTGTAAATGATAATGATTATCAAAGAGCCCTGGATTATTATTTGGTTTTAAAAGAAAAAAAATATACCGGCATTATAACTGAATATTTTATTACTGAAGTAGCTTCAGGCAACGAAGTCCCTGTTAGTAGCAAAGAAGAAATGGAGATTTTGTCTAAAACACCTGAGTATGAAAATCCTAGATCCAATGATACTCCATCTAGATTTCCTGAAATTGTCAAAAATATTGCTTTGATATATAATCAACTTGGAGATAAAGAGAAAGCTATTGCTGCAATTAAAGATGCGAGAAATGAAAATCCCGAAGATGTAGATTTAATTATAACAGAGGCTAATTATTATATTGAATCAGGTGATAAAGAAAAATTTAAAAATTTAATTACTCAGGCTATTGAAAAAGACCCCAGTAATGGAAATTTATATTATAACCTGGGAGTAGTATCTGCTGAGTTAGGAGAAAAAGATAACGCAATTGAATTTTACAATAAAGCTATTGAACTTGAACCTACATTTGAAAGCTCATACCTAAACTTAGTTGCTTTGATTTTAGACGAAGATGTCAGGATAAGAGAAGAAATGGACAAGCTCGGAAATTCAAGAGCTGATAACATAAAATATGATAAATTAACCTTAGAAAGAGAAGATATTTTTAAGGAATGTGTGCCAATTCTAAAATCTCTCATTGAAATAAACAAAAATAATGAAGAAGCCATAAGGACATTGATGAATATTTATGGTGTTTTAGGTGACAATGATGGTTTCAAAAAGATGAGAGAATTACTAAATTAATTTTTTCTATATATAAATAAATTTTTATTTTTTGTATTTACATCATTTCAAAAAATAATTTTATAAACCATTATGTATCAGTTTTACAGAGCAAATAAGCAAATTATTACCAAGATTTTATTGTATTTGGTTTCAGTTATCACTGTTTTGTATTTTTTTCCATCCCAAACTAAATTTAAATATGATTTAAAAAGAGGCACGATTTGGAATTATGAAAACCTTTATTCACCTTTTGATTTTCCAATATCAAAAACAGAAGATGAAATCAATCAAGAGAAAAAAAATATTGAGTTAAACTCTACAATTTATTTTGATTTTATTGACGAAGTAAAAAGTGATGTTTTAGAGGATTATGAAAATAAGTTTGACAATTACTTTTATGTTGATATTGATACATCTGAAAGATCCCTATATTTTGATTATGGTTTAAAAATTTTAAATGAAATTTATAATAATGGAGTAGTTTCAAATGAAAGTATTATTAATTCAAATAACAAAATATCTATAATAAAAAATAATTTTGAAAATGAAATTGACTCCAATCAATTGTTCTACAAAGAAAATTTGTCAAAATATTTGCAAAAAAGATTAAATGAATTAGAATTAGAAAAATTATTTGAATTTTATTTGAATCTTTTTGTAGAAATAGTAAAACCGAATTTAGAATTAAATCAAAATTTTAGTGAAAAGTTTTTAAATGATTCTTTTTTAAATATTTCTCCTACAAGAGGTCTAGTTCTTTCTGGGTCTTTGATAATTTCTCAAGGAGAGATAATTGAGGGAGAAAAATATTTAAAACTAATTTCATTAAAAAAAGAGTATGAATCAAATACTGTAAATTCTAAAAATAAATTTTTGGTAATTTTTGGTTACGCCTTACTTGTTATAATATTATTTCTTTTATTGTTTTTATTCATAAAAAAATATTACAAAACAATCTTTGATAACAATAAAGAACTGACTTTTGTCCTTTTTAATATAGTTTTAATGATTGTAATTACCACAGGAATTTTAAATTTTGATATCAAATATGTTTATGCCTCACCAATTTGTATTTTACCTTTGATAGTTAAATCTTTTTTTGATGCTAGATTAGGTTTATTTACTCATTTTGTTACCATACTACTTCTTGGATTTATAGTTCCTAACAGTTTTGAATATATCTTTTTACAATCTTTAGTTGGAGTTGTAGCTGTATTATCTGTTTCAGATTTATACATAAGGGCTAACCTTTTTATTTCTGTATTTCAAATCGTATTAGTTTATGTTTTAAGTTATATGTCATTCCATATCATCCAGGAGGGAAATTTCTCAGAAATATCATTTTTAACTGTTGGCTTATTTGTAATTAATGGGCTTGCTACATTGTTTGTTCAACCTCTTCTTTATTTGTATGAAAAGATATTTAATTTAGTATCAGATGTATCCCTGTTAGAATTATCTGATACAAATTCAAAATTATTGAGAGATTTATCTGACAAAGCACCCGGTACATTTAATCACTCTATTCAAGTTGCTAATCTTGCTGAAGCAGCTGCAAGTGAAATAAACGCAAATGTTTTGTTGATTAGAGTAGGAGCACTTTATCATGATATTGGTAAAATAAAAAATCCACTTTTTTTTTTCTGAAAATCAATTATCTGAGGATTCCCCTCATGATAGGATAAGTCCTGAGAAAAGTGCTCAAATAATTTTAAATCATGTAAAAGATGGTGTTGAAATAGCAAAAAAAAGTAAAATTCCATCAAGAGTCATTAACTTTATTAGAACTCATCACGGAACCTCTAGAGTTTATTATTTTTTCAAAAAAGCTGAAGAAAAAAATAAGCCTTTTGATGAGTCAAAATATAAATACGAGGGTCCAAAACCTTTTAGTAAAGAAACTGCAATTTTAATGATGGCTGATTCAGTTGAGGCAGCATCAAAGAGCATTAAAAATCCTTCGATTGAGTATTTAACTACTTTTGTAAATGATATTATAGATAACCAACTTATTGATAAACAATTTTCTGATTCTAATATTTCATTAGTTGAAATCGAGAAAGTCAAAAATGTTTTTGTTAATAAGCTAATTAATGTTTATAACCTTAGAGTTGAATATCCAAAATAAGTTATATTAATTGTATGTTGCAAAATAATTTATAAAAACTAAATTTGTATTAATAGGAGAGGTGCCAGAGTGGTAATGGAGCAGATTGCTAATCTGTCATCACGTAAGTGATGCCAGGGTTCGAATCCCTGTCTCTCCGCAAGTTTAGCTTATGAGTTTATTTTTTTCGACTTTACTTGTTTACCTGTCTTACAATATTCATGAAATACCTTACAATGTAAATCAAACTGTCCTTTGGAAACAAGGTGAGGGTAAATATAAAAATTATAGAATTCCATCAGTTATAACAACCAAAAATGGAACAATCCTTGCATTTTGTGAGGGTAGAGAAGCTGGTGACACAGGTAATATTGATGTTTTAATTAAAAGATCTAATGATAACGGTAAAACTTGGAGTAAAACTAGTGTAGTTTGGGATGATGAATTAAATACTTGTGGGAATCCAACTCCAGTTCAAGATGAAATAACTGGAAGAATATGGTTGTTTATGACATGGAATAATGGAAAGGATGATGAAACGCAAATAATTAATAAAACAAGCATTTCTAGAAGATTACCATATCTTTCATACTCTGACGATGATGGTTTGACATGGTCAAAGCCAAAAAATATGTCAAATTCCTGCTCCAAGGAGGAGTGGGGATGGTATGCAACTGGTCCCGGTGTTGGTATTCAAATTAAAAATGGATCATATAAAGGTAGACTAGTCTTACCTGCTAATCATAGTTATGACGATAAAAATGGGAATGTTAGAAATGGGCCATACAATTATGGTGCTCATAGTATTTATTCTGATGATAATGGAGAAACTTGGAGTATAAGTGAATCAATAAAACCTGGATGCAATGAAAGTCAACTAGTTGAAATTGATAATGGAAACCTTTTGATTAACATGAGATCTTATAATGATAAAAATAGTAGAGCGATAGCTGTAAGTAATAATGGTGGTTCAAGTTGGTCTGAAATTAAACACGATCTAAGTCTTGTAGAATCAAGATGTCAAGCAAGTATTATTAATTATGGTCTTTACAATAATAATAATGTTCATCTTTTCTCTAACCCATCAGTTCCAAATGGTAGATACAACATGACTATTAAAGTCAGCTATGATAATTGTAAAACATGGGCAAATTCAGTTTTGATTCACCCAGGTCCATCAGCATATTCTTGTTTGTCAAGGCTACCTGATGGAAATATTGGAATTTTTTACGAAAGAGGTGTCAAACATCCATATGAAGAACTCGTTTTTCAGTCAATTAGTCCTGAAATGATAATATCAAAAAATATCTTATATTGAAATATGTTTAAAAAAGTTAAAGGTTTAATTGCTGCTCCATATACACCAATGAAAAATGGTGGGGAAATTGATTTGAATAAAATTTCATTGTATGCTGAAAAACTTAAAAAAGATAGTTTATCTGGAGTATTTATTTGTGGAACCACTGGAGAGGGAATGTTTTTAACAAGTAATGAAAGAAAAAAAATAGCCGAGGAGTGGGTTAAATATCAAAGCGATGACTTCAAAATAATTGTGCATGTTGGGACTACATCAGTTGTTCAATCATCAGATCTTGCAAATCATGCACAAAAAATTGGTGCCTTTGGAACAAGCTCTATTGGTCCTATATTTCTAAAACCCAATGATATAAATGATATTGTTGATTTCTGTAAAATAATAGCTGAAAGTGCACCTGAAATTCCTTTTTATTATTATCATATTCCTTCAGTAACAGGCTTAAATTTTTCAATGACTGAAATGATTAATTTTTCAAAAATTAAGATTCAAAATTTTGCTGGAATTAAATTTACTCATAACAATTTAGTCGATCTTAAAAGTTGTCTTAAAATTGATAATGGAAAATGGAATATATTTTTTGGTCAAGATGAATTATTTTTATCAGCACTAAGTCTAGGTGTAGACTCATATGTTGGAAGTACATATAATTACATGGGTTTATTGTTTAATTCTATTATTGACAGTTACAGAAATAAAAAAATTGATGATGTAATAAGTAAAAGTAGAGTTGCCTTAGAGTCAATTTCAAGAGTACTTAAATATCATGGTGCTGTTGTTGGTGGAAAACAAGTAATGAAATTAACCGGTATTGACTGTGGTCAATGTAGATCTCCATTAAAGAAAATATCTGATAGGCAAAGAAAAGAATTGGAGAAATCTTTAAGAGAATTAAAATCGAACTTAATTTTTTAAATAAACATGCTTGATTTTTCGGCATACTTAATTATTACAATTTACTTGTTAGTTTTATTTTATTTGGGATTTTTTTTTTCAAAAAAACAAAAATCTATAAATGACTACTTCAATGGTGGTCAAAGAATCCCATCGTGGGCTGCTGGTCTTAGCATTTTTGGTACAGTTCTTAGTCCAATTACCTTTTTAGCCATTCCAGCAAAAACTTATGCTACTGATTGGTCTTACTTTATATTTAATATTTCAATTTTAATAATAACACCAATAATAGTTTTCTTTTTTTTACCAACATATAGAAAATTAAATATTTCAACAGCATATGAATTTTTGGAAAAAAGGTTTGATCTATCAATAAGATTAATTGGTGCTTTTTGTTTTATTCTTTTTCAAATTGGAAGAATTGGAATAGTACTGTTTTTACCTTCACTGGTCTTAAATCTAGTTTTAGATTTAAATATTTTTTTTTGTATTATGACAATGGGCTTCATTAGCCTATTTTATACTTATATTGGTGGTATTGAAGCTGTTATTTGGACAGATGTGATCCAAGTTTTTGTTTTGTTAACGGGAATTGTAGTATCAGTATTGTACTTATTTAACTTAGTTGACGGAGGATTGTTTGAAATAATTAAGCTAGCAAAAGGTGAAAATAAATTCAACATAATTGACTTTAGTTTTTCTTTGAAACAACCAACTTTATGGGTTGTCCTTTTAGGAGGTCTATTCACAAATATATCAACATATGGTACTGACCAAACGATTGTTCAAAGATATTT
>PACV01000029.1 GCA_002702875.1 Flavobacteriaceae bacterium | reverse complement strand
TTTTTTGAAATTAAAGGATTAAGAGAAAACAATTTAAAAAATATAAATGTAAAAATACCACTAAACATATTTACTGTTATAACCGGTGTATCTGGAAGTGGAAAAAGCACATTAATAAAAAAAATTATATATCCTGCTGTTCAAAGAGAATTGAATATCTTTAAAGATAAACCAGGAGATTTTGATACAATCAATGGCAATATTTCAAAAATAAAACAAATTGAATACATTGATCAAAATCCTATTGGAAAATCTTCTAGATCAAATCCTGTTACATACATAAAGGCTTATGATGAAATCAGAAAAGTATTCTCAAATCAAAAATTATCTAAATTAAGAGGATTAAAACCAAAACATTTTTCATTTAATGTCCCTGGAGGAAGATGTGAAAAATGTCAAGGAGAAGGATCTTTAAATATTGAAATGCAATTTATGGCTGATGTAAAGATTGTCTGTGATGAGTGTAATGGGAAAAGGTTTAAAAAAGAAATACTTGAAATTTATGTTAGAGATAAATCGATAAATGACATATTAAATTTAAGTATTAATGAAGCTATTGATTTTTTTAATGAAAATAATAATATTAATATTTCTCAAAAATTACTACCTCTTCAAAAAGTTGGATTAGGATATATTTTACTTGGTCAATCCTCTTCAACCCTATCAGGAGGTGAAGCACAAAGGGTAAAGCTGGCTTATTTCTTACAAAAAGTTAACTCAAAAAATCATATTCTATTTCTTTTTGATGAACCAACAACTGGATTACATTTTCATGATATTAAAATGCTATTAAAATCATTTAACGAATTATTAGGTTTAGGACATACTCTAGTTGTTGTTGAACATAATATTGATTTAATTAAATGCGCCGACAATATTATTGATTTAGGTCCAGAGGGTGGAGAGAATGGAGGTTACATTGTTGCTCAAGGAACACCAGAAGATATTTCTAAAAATAAAGAATCTTTAACTGGATACTATTTAAAAAAGAAGTTATAGTTTTGATTATCATATATATATAAATTATGGCATGAATTTTGATCCATAATTTGTATACTTTGTTTCTTATAAAAAGTATTTAGGTTTTTATTGATTTTGTTTAATCAGGTCTACTTTTAAAATAGACCTGATTTTTTTTTTAGATCTATCATCAATTTTTTGATGTCTTCAGAAAGATTGAAATAAAATAAAACAAATAAATAAACAAAAAGTATTAAGATTGATCTTAAAGTTATTTGAAAATAGGGATTCATATTAAAATTTATAAGGCTACTTATAAAATAAATTGATACAATTAAAAGAAGTATTTTTAAGAAGTTTTTATTGAATGGATGAATTTTAAATTTATTGTAGACCAAAATTAATTTTAAAAAATTAAATACTGTTAAAACAATTAATGTTGAAATTGCAGCCCCTATTATTCCATAAAAACTGATAAAGTATATATTTAAAATAAAAACCACAATAGCTGACCCGAATGAAAAAAATAAAATATAATAATAGTATTTAGAGTTGGTAATTATACTGTTAATACATCCTGTTGTTGATGAAATAAGTTTAGAAATTGAGATTATTAAAACAATTGGAATACCAACAGAATAAGAATCTGTGTTATATAATTTTTCAATTATTTTATATAAATCTGAAATATTTAGATTTATTAATAAAAAAATTAGCCCAGAAACCAAAAATAAATTCAATGCGCTTTTTTCTAATAAATTTTTTAATCGTTGAAAGTTGTTGTTTGACAAAACTTCAGAAACCATTGGATTTATAATTTGAAACAAACCTCTACTTGGGATATCAACTAATGCAGCAATAAATGCACCAATACTATAATACGCAACATTTTCAATTGTTAAAAATTGAGAAATCATTGACTTATCAATATCTATTAAAATACTTGCAGCAAATGCAGAAAGAAAAATATATCCACTGTAAACAAACCAATCTCTTGAAAAAGAAATCTTAGACAAGCTTAAAGAATGATTAAATAATGCTTTGATTATAATAATTAGTAACCTTAAATAATATCCTACAATAAAATAAATAATGAATTCATCAATATCTATTAAAAGAAAAAAATATAATATTAATAAAGTAAATGTTAAAAGTCTAGGATAAACCTCTTTCATAAAATTCCCAAAAATTGTTTTTCTCTTTATTTTTAGCCAACTGTAAAAAACTTCAAAATATGAAGTTGATATTGAAATTAATATTATGAAAAAAATATATTTTTTAATTAAACTATTCTTTGAGGATAAATAGTTTGATATTAGATCATATTTTAAATTAAAGAAAATTGAAAAAAATAAAATTAAAATAAATGGAAACACTACAGAATAAATCAATAGTGAATTCTGCTCGATTTTATCCTTACAATTTGAATAAAATTTAATTATAGTATGTTGAACGCCAAATGATAAAATAGGCTGTATAATATTTGAAAAAGCTAGAAGTGCTGTTATTAGTCCGTAAAATTGCTCAGTCAAAATACTTGGATATAGAAATAGCGTATTTATTGCCCCTAAAAAAAATGCAAAAAAAATACTTAACGAATTATAAATTGATTGTCTTGCAATAATATTATTCATTTAAATATTTTTTTTGAATAAAAAGAAAAAATTGATAATGTTATCAAAATAAAAATAGTGAATATCTGAACATAACCTCCTAATTTAACAACATATGGATCAAAAATAAATTCAATATTGTATTGACCTTTACTTAAATATAAACCTCTTAAAACATAATTAACATTGTAATGATCAACAATTTCACCATTTATTTTAGCTATCCATCCATGTGGATAATACATTTCTGAAAATACAATAAAAGAATCATAATTACTTTTATAATTATATTTTAGATAGTTAGGTTTATAACTTATTAATTCTATCACCGAAGAATCATCAACTTTAAATTCAATTGGTAAATAAGAGGCTTTTTTTGAACTTGTTATTGCCGTATTTTTAAAATCTGTTTTAGTAATATTATTAAACAATGAATCAATATTTTTGTAATATTTTAGATTTTTAACAAACCATGCATTACCCATAGCCTCCTTATTTTCCATAACATCAACTTTATTATCATTATCCCGATACAAAAGATATTTAACATTGAGCATATCAATAATGGATTTATCTTCTTTTCTTAAAAATTCATTATACAATTCTTCGAATCTTCTTGGTTTAGCGCCATGATAACCTCCAATAGAGTTATGAAAATAGGAGGTTCTAGCTCCATTTAATCCAATGCTTGGTTCATAAACTCTATACTTCGTTGTATCATTTAAAATCATATTGTCAGCCTGGGTTTTAACAAAGGGTTTTGAAAAAGATAATTTATTTCTAAACAAATCTCTATCAATATATCTATTAGAAATACCAATTAAATCAAATAAAACAACAATGAAAATCAAAGACAAAGAAATATTGTATTTGATTATTTTTTTTTGACTTAAATATAAAATGATAAAACACACTAAACTAATTATTACTCCTCTAAGTATATCAAAATTTAAAATTTCAATTCTTGTAAGTTCAATTTGTTTCATGATATCTGAACCAAAAACTTCAGTAAAATATGTATCGTTAGGACCAATAAAATTTGATGAAAATTGGTTTAAATAAACAATAGCAAAAATTGATAAAGTGATTATAAGTGTTTTAACAATACTTTTTTGTTTTGAAATAATATTATCATAGAAAAATTCTTTCACTCCAAATATTGCCAATATTGGTATACATAATTCTAAAATTATTTGTATTGATGAAACTGCTCTGAATTTATTGTAAAGAGGAAAAAAATCAATAAATAATGAAGTTAAAAAATCAAAGTTCTTACCCCAAGACAACATAATGGAAAAAATACATCCAATTACTAACCAAAGCTTAAATCTATTAAACTTTAAAAACAATGAAAGGATTGCGAAAAAAACAATGCTTATTCCAATGTATGGAGGAGCCTCAAGAATTGGTTGTTCTCCCCAATATGTAGGCACGTTTTTTACAAATCCATCTGCCTGAGATTTAGATGCTCCTCTATCCAACAAATAACTATATAAATTTGAATCACTCCCAATTTCCTCATATGTTGCGCCTCCTTTAATGCGTGGGATAATAATGTTTAAAGTTTCAAATATTCCAGAACTAAATTGAGTTATATATTCATAATCTAAGCCAGAACTAACTTCAATTTTTTCTCCACTTGGTGTAACGGAAATTTCTGATTGTCCCCTAGTTGAAAACTTCGAATATTCCGATGTTGCTAATAATGATGTTGCATTTAAACCCAATGCCAAAAAGCCTGCTATAGAAAATAACATACTTTTTTTTAGAAACAATTTAATTTTTTCTTGTCTATATATTAAATAAAATAATTCAATTAAAATAAACACTAAAATCAACAAAAGCATGTAATATGTCATTTGATAATGATTGGCTCGAATATTAAGGGCCATAGATAGGAGACTAATTATAAAACCAAATCTATAATTACCATTAAAAATTAATAACATTCCTGAAATAACCAATGGCATATATCCGAGTGCTTGAGCTTTTGTATTGTGACCAACTTGTATAATTATCAATAAATATGTGGAAAAACCGTATGCCAAAGCACCAAGAACAGAAAGTTCAATAGGTATTTTTAAATTTACCATCAAAAAATAAAAACTAAAAAAATATAGAAATAATAAAAATGCGGGGTGAGGTATTAATCTAAATATTTTATGTATCGGTGTTAAAATATCATATGGATATTTTGCTCCTAACTGATATGTAGGCATTCCACCAAAAGCATTATCAATCCAGTATGTTTCCTCTTTTTCAGTTTCTCTGTGTTCTTTCAACTGAGCAGACATACCACTATATTGAATAGAATCTGACTGAATCATCTTTTTCCCAGCCAGAATGGGATAATAAAATGACAAAGAAATAACTACAAAAAATAGTAGAACTAAAAAATGAATTGAATATTTTTTATAATTAATCACACCTTTACTCAATTTCCTCGTAATCTATGTATTCGTGATCAGATTTATTTGATTTATAATTTGATTTTCTTGTATTTTTTTTAAAATGAATTTTATTGGAATCATTAAATTTTTTTTTTATTAGTCGGTTAAGTAAATATTTTAATATGTAAGGTGATATAAACCTTAATAAATAAACAAATAAAAAAATTAAAAGAATTACTTTTATAAAAAACATTTTAATAAATTAAATATCAAATTTAAATATTTGAGCCTAAATTATCATCTTAATAATTATAATTCATTTAAGTTCATATGTTTTATTATATAATCTATTACAAAAAGCTTCTGATTTTTTTTGCTTTAGCTAATATTTATCATACACATTCTCAGTATACTGACCAAATTAATTCTAATAGACCAGGCTTATCTGTTGGTGCATTTTCAGTAGGAAAAAAAGTAATCCAAGTTGAAAGTGGATTTGAATATAGAAACTACAAACATAAAAGTTATAACAACTCTAAATCTGTTGGAAAAGTAAGTTTTTTATCATTAAGATATGGTTTTCTCAAAGAACAATTAGAGGTTATATATGATGGTATTTTTATGTTTGATAAGTTGACAAATAAAAATACTATTCCAAATATATCATACAAAAGACAAGGTTTTTTAACAAACTTTATTGGATTCAAATATTTATTTTTTGACCCATTTAAAAAAGAGAAAGAAATTAACTTATACAGTTGGAAGGCTAATCAGTTCAAAATAAAAGATTTAATTCCAGCAATTTCTTTAACCTTAGGCACAAATTTTAGTTCAGAAAAAAATAAATATCCTTTAAATGATATTTTTGATATAGTTTATAAACCTTTCTTATATTCAACTACAAAAATCCCTGTTAAAAAAAACTCTGTAATTAGTGGTAAAGCAATTCTGGCAACTCAATCTCATTTTTTAGGAACTTGGGTTTTTGTAACAAATTTTATTGTTAATAGAATTTTAACAGAAAACATCGAAAAGAGTTATATTTTAACTTTAACTCATACTTTTGATCCAAAGTGGTCTATTTACCTTGAAAACCAAGGATTTATGAGCGAAATATATAATGACAATCTTTTCAAATTTGGTGGTGCGTATTTATTTAATAATGATTTACAATTTGAATCCTCTCTAGGAATAAATACTAAAAATACACCATCAAGTTTTATTATTAATTTTGGCGCATCATATAGATTAGATTTCCATCAAGATATTAATCCTGAAATTTTAAAAGAAGAGAGAGAGCTTAGAAAAACTGATAAAAAAGAAAGAAAAGTTCAGAAAAAGTCAGACAGAGAAAATAAAAAAGCTGATAGAAGAGCAAGGAAAAAACCAAAAAAAAATGATTAGAGTAAAAGAAATTAAATCATCGAAAGATCTTTTAAGGTTTATAAAATTTCCTTTTGAACTTTATAAAAATTCAAAATACTGGGTTCCACCAATTATAAGTGAAGAATTAGAAGTTTTAAATAAAGACAAAAATCCTGTTTTTAAAAACGCTTTTTCTAAATATTTTATTGCTGAAATAAATAATAAAATTGTAGGAAGGGTTGCTGCTATTATAAATTGGGTTGAAGTAAAAGAATTAAAAAAACCAAAGATAAGATTTGGTTGGTTTGATGTTATTGATGATATAAATGTTACTAGAGCACTTATGGATAAGGTAATTCAAATTGGTCAGAAAAATAAATTATCAATTATTGAAGGGCCAGTTGGCTTTTCAAATATGGATAAGGCAGGGATGTTAACATTTGGTTTTGATGAGCCTAATACAATGATTACAAATTATAACTATGAATATTACCCTATCCATTTTAATCAATTAAAATACGATAAATTAGCTCAATGGGTTGAATACGAAATTAAAATATTTTCTTCAGAGGATTCACCCGAAAAAGTTAAAAAGTTTTCAAAATTAATTTTAGAGCGATATTCTTTAAAAATACTCGACTTTAGATCAACTAAAGAAATTATTCCGTATGTTGATCAAATGTTTGATCTGTTGAGTAAAACTTATAACAATCTTCAAACGTTTGTTCCTATCCAGGAATATCAAATAGATTATTACAAAAAAAAATATTTCAAATATATTCACCCTGAATTCATTAAATGTGTGATTGATAAGGATAAAGCCCTTGTTGGTTTTTTGATTTCTATGCCATCATTTTCAAAAGCATTAAAAAAATCAAATGGTAAATTATTCCCTTTTGGATTTATCAGAATTCTTTTATCCCAATGGTTTATTAAAAAAGTTTCATTGTATTTAATAGGAATTAGGCCTGATTATCAAAACAAAGGAGTTGTTGCTATCTTAATGAATGAACTACAAAAAACATTTAACAAGTTTAATGTTCCTATTATTGAAACTAATCCAGAGCTTGAAGAAAACAAGGCAATACAAGCATTGTGGAAAAATTATAACAACAGATTACATAAAAAAAGGGCAACCTTTACTAAAAAGATTTAATAAATGTATTCAGAAAATACAATAATAGCATTATCTACGCCTGAAGGAATTGGTGCAATTGGAGTGATTCGAATATCAGGTAAAAAATCTTTTTCTCTGCTCTCTAAGGTATTTAAACCCCTTAAAAAAGAAAAAGTAAAAGAGAATGTAGCTCAAGTAGGATGGATAAAAGAAAAAGAAAGGCTTATAGATAAAGTTGTGGTTACATTTTTTAAAAATCCAAACTCATATACTGGAGAGGATTTAGTAGAGATTTCTTGTCATGGATCAAAATATGTAATAAATGAAATTATTAATCTTTTCATAAAGCATGGAGTAAAACCAGCAGGACCTGGTGAATTTACATTGAGATCTTTTTTGAATGGAAAAATTGATTTATCTCAAGCAGAAGCTGTAGCTGATCTTATTTCATCTGAGTCAAAAATTTCTCACGAAGTAGCTATTAACCAAATTCGTGGAGGGTTTTCAAAAAAAATAAATAAACTTAAAAATGATTTGGTTGATTTTGCTTCTCTTTTAACCTTAGAATTAGATTTCTCTGGAGAAGATGTTGAATTTGCTGATAGAAAAAAATTCACAACCTTACTAATAAAACTAGAAAGTGAATTAAAAAAAATTCAAAACTCTTATAAATATGGTAGTGTATTTAAGGAGGGTATTCCTGTTGCTATTATGGGTAAACCAAATTCAGGAAAATCATCTCTTTTAAATTCACTAATGAATGAAGAAAAATCAATTGTATCTGAAATACAGGGAACTACAAGAGATATAATTGAAGACTACCTCATAATAGAGGGAACAAAGTTTAGATTAATTGATACAGCAGGTCTAAGAAAAACAAAAGATGAAATCGAAGCTATTGGAGTTGACAAAGCTTTGAAAGCAGCAAATAAGTCTAAAATAGTATTGTTCTTATATGATTCAACTGACAATGATATTAATGGGATAAAAGAACAATTAAGTTCTCTCAAATCAGATTCAGCAGAAATTATTGTATTTCAAAATAAAATCGATTTATATCAAGGAGATGACAGTGTAAAAACTATGATTAAACAAAATTTTCCAAAATTACAAGACCCCCTACCCTTATGTACTTTTAAATCAGAATCAGTTGAATTTCTTAAAAAAGAATTATTAAGTAAAGTCAATTTAAGTATTAATCAATCTGATACAATCATCACGAATATAAGACACTATAATGCTGTAAATAATGCACTTAAAGAGATTTTAAAAGTAAAAAAAGATATGCAAGAAAATGTTCCAAGTGATTTAATTTCAGTTGATTTGAA
>PACV01000028.1 GCA_002702875.1 Flavobacteriaceae bacterium | reverse complement strand
ATCAGCCATTGTACTGACGACTGGCTTGAATCTCTGAACACCACCTACATTTCTTTTTCTACTTAACTTAATGTTTGACATAACCTTTATTGTTTTTAATTATTTACGTTGTAAATATACGACCCCTCTATGTGGTATCCAAATATTTCCGCATATTTCTCATGAAAATGTCGTGTTCACGAGTATATAACTGTCGAGTCGAAGAGGGTTGGCTCGCGATGAATAAGGGTTAACACCCACTTCACCTCAAACTATATACTACTATACAAACAGGTCATATATCACTATGTTTCTATATTTAAATTAATGTATCTCTATATCTTATGACATACGTAGATTTATAGGGTCATAAGTTTGCGGCCCAACACGTTTATTGATTAATTCCAGGCGAAATAACATGTTTATACCGTTGTTTATTTGCGTTTAACTTGATGTTTATACGATTGTATTGTTGTATTTTACGCGCTTTTATACGTTGGGTTTTATTAAATTTAACCACTCTTGTGTACGTACTTTCCAATTTTCTCCACACGCGAAATTATAGGCATTATTAACTTTCCTCCCCATTATCGCTGGATTTATCTTATCCGCTATTATCGCCTCCCATATCTCATTCACATCATCCCCCACTATCGTTCCTCTATCCTCGGTTACCAAATTCTTTAAATTACCTGTTCCATTAGTGATTATCTTAACATTACCCATCATCATCTCAAGCGCTGAAATACAATACGTCTCTGAGTAATTTGAGGAATAAATCCAATATTCCGCTTTCAATATTTCTATTTTCAAATCCCTAGGACACCTATTTCCCTGCCAATTAACATCTGGTAATTCACTTATATCATCCTTAAACCAATCAACCGCATAAGGCGGACAACATATCTCCAAGGACAAACTAGGTATTTTTGTTTTCCACTCCAACCAATTATCCAATATCAATTTTAATCCCCTATCCGGGCTTGAAGTCCATATAATTCTATCCTTAATTTTACTAGTAAACGGTACGTTTTTATAATCATTTAAATCAATAGCATTATCTATAGAATGTATATACGTATTAAGTTGTTGAGGTGTGTAGCCGAGAGCTTTGAATCTTGGCTTTACGTATTCGTTCATATGATAATTTGATACACCTACTACCCCATCTAATTTTGATACCCACATTTTAACTTCATTCTCATCCATTAATTTCCCTCTATACCAACTATAGAAATCTTCATTGTGCATCCAAAAATAAGCCCTATCATATTCTATTCTTGCATCCTCTAAGTGTTTAAGAAAGTGTATATAACTAAGACCAATTACAACATCATAATGTTCATATACTTCGGTTCTTGATTTATGATTTAAACCTCTAGGACCCCTCTTTTCTATCAAATCGTAATGATGAATGTATTGAACTCCATGCCAATTACCTGTTTCAACATCACCACTAATAGTAACATCACAACCATTAATATCTAAGTAGTCTGCTAATTTAATGGCACAATATTCTGTTCCACCAATACCATTATTTTCCCACGTTGTTTTACTCCAAGGTGGATTAGCATAACCTACCCAAATTAATATTTTCATATTTGTTGTCCCTTTTCCCCTAATTGTACTGCTGCAACACTTTTAGGTACTTCAATTTTCATTGTACCCTCCTGAGCTAATATAGGTACTTTAGACCATAAATTAATTGCAATAGCATATCTAACACCATTACTAACTTGTGTCACTCTATGTCTATCTCCACCTGCATTGAATACAACTAATCTATTAAATTTAGGTTCAATACGTTCTACTTCATCATTATCTCTTTGTATTTCTAAATAACCACCTTCAAATTGTGTAGCCATAGGATAAAAAACAGTACCAATTTCAGGTTGGATTACTTCACCACCTTTATTACCACCTGTTCTTTTCCACCATTCCTCATCTTTATCAAAATGCCATCCTAAATCAGTATTAGGAAAACCATCTCCATAAACTCCTGTCCAATATTCAAATCCACTTATTACTATTGAATTCATAGGGTTATTATGTCTCCAAATATATTCAATTAATCGTTTTTTAACTGTATTAGCTGATGAGTTCCACCAACCATCCCACCACATGAAATCTCCATTTGGTCCGAAAAATTCTTTATCGTGTTGTATTTCTTCTAACAACACTGCATCTTGTATAAAATTATCTATTATTATCATTTGTGATCTTGATTTTTAATAAAGCTTACTACTACATATCTAGTTCCACTTGTAGTAGGTCTAGCTCCGTGTTTATGAGTTATATTACCTGGATGTAAAGTCATTACACCAAATTCTTTAGGGTTAACATTGCATTTAAATTTAGGAAAATAAGTACCACCACCTTCAAATTCACCTGGATTAAGATTAACTAATGTTGTTATGTTACTATGATCATGATGTAAACTTAAATGTGCTTGTTGATCATGAGGATATTTAATTATAAATGATTCATCTCTTAAATTATCCCAACTTTTACCTTCTAATTGAAATCTATCTATAGCTAATGGTCTAACAAATTCATTAATTACTCTATTATAAATTTTATCTAAACCTAATACCTCAAGTAAGTTATCTGTTGTAGGATAAAACTTATGTCTATCAGTTGTCCATTCAAATGATTCACCTAATTGAATTAAACGTCTACAAAATCGTTTAGTAAAGAATGGAAATACATAAACATGAGGGCAAGGTTCATCTATTGCTAAATCATATTCTTGATTTAATATAAGTGGATTAATAAATTTATTACACCAAGCATCCCAATCACTATCATCTAATAATTCATTTTGTGGTTCTTCCTTTACTTCTTCTTTATTTAAATTATTTACATATTCAGGAGTAAATTCAGTTAATGAATTAACTTGTGGATTAGATGTTTGACCAAAATAACCTCCATTTAGAGCATATGCTTTAAATTCTGGATTATGAAATATTTCAATAGCATCCTTTCTATCACTAGTACCATTTATAGCAGGGAAAAATTCATCACTAACTATAATATTATCTAATATAGCTGAATCAATTATTTCTTTCATACCTTTTCTAGTAACAATATAAGCATGATTATTATAACTGTATCCTACTTTAGTAACATAATCATTAATTCGTTCTTCATCCCAGTCAGGACAGTTTTGATGTCTATCTAAATAAATTAAACTAGCATCATTTGGAATTGCATTTAATTCCACTTGAGTAGGAAATTTACCTAATGTATAAAAATCTTCTTCAAATATAAGTATGTTTTGATAACCATCATTATAACCATTAACGATACATTCATAATGAGATAACATACATCCAGCTTCACCTGGTGTTACTTCTCTAGTATAGAAATTTTTATTATGGCTACCCTTTTGATTTTCATCTATTTTCCACCAATCAGCTATTTTAAATGGAAATCTAGATTTACTAGGTTCATTTACTATTTCCCATCCATTTGTAGCTGGTAGAATATAATAGCCTATATTGTAAGGCCAATTAACTTGTTTAATTTTATCCCTAATTTCTTGTTCAGGGGTATTTAAATTAATAATATAAGTATAATCTATTCTCATAACTGTTCTACTTTAATAAATTGAATATTACCTCTATGTCTAGCTATTTGATCCAGAGTCCAATTAATATCATCTGTTTCTACTTCTTGTTCTTCATGAACTAAATTGCTATGACCCCAAGTGTATTCTAATAAATATTTTTTTTTCATTTTAAATCATCGATTGTTAAGGTTATATCTTCGTCATCATCTAAGTCAATATAATATTTCTTATACATAATATCGTCTTCGATTAGACATTCTTTACAAATGTGTTTTTTAGATACACTAGCTACTAATTCATCATAAGCAAGTAATTCAGCCTCCATTTTTTCATCTAATTTAATTACATTCCAATCGCTTTCTCCTCCCCATAATTCAGACCTAGTTAAATTATTATCATCACAATACTTATCAATACGCTTTTCCATCCATTCTAATATAGGACCCTCAGCAGCAAATACAGCTGGTAAATCTGTTTTTTTATGACACCAAGCGCAATTAGCCATTTAATAATTTATCTAATTTTTTTTCATATAATAATTTAGTATCTATATCTCCAAATTTCCAAGCCATTTTAAGCTCCATAGGAAATACAGTACTACATTCTAACCCCAATGTATGCATTCTTTTATAATACTCCAAAGTATCTTGAGTAAATGTTGTTTTCATTTGTTTAGGAATAATATTACTATTAACACTGACACTTTGTTCTCCTGTTACAGCCATACCTCTAATAAAACAGAATTTAATTTTACAAAGTAAAGTATTATAATAATAAATAATATCATCACCATGCCACAATTTCATATTATAAGGTAATGTAGGAAAATTTTCCCTCATAACCATCATTAATTGTCCTCCTCCAGCTGGTCTAGCATTAGGAGAATTTATATCAACTAATTCCCATTTATCTAAGTCCTTATCTATACGATTCCAATTAGTCATACAAACTGCTTCTGCCTTTGACTCAATTACAAATTTATGAAATCGTTTAATATTGAATATTATATCATCATTAACAATACAAACCCTGCTATTTATAGTATAATGAAAACCTAATTGCCAAGATGGATTAACAAATTGGTTTTGTTCCATTGTAAATACCTTAATTCTACTATCATCTGAAATGTATTTACTATTATCTTTATCATTATCAATAATGATTAATTCAGCATTAGGATCCTTTATTGATTTAAATCCTTTAATAGTACTAAATATACTATCTGATTTCCATAATGTAGGGATAATATAACTTACCATTTATAGGGGTTTTTATGTGCTTCCCCTTTTCTACCTACATATTTCCAAAAATTATTTTCATGAGATAACTCATGTAAAAAAGACCACCTACAAAGAAAATTAGCAGATATTGATACTCTAGTTTGATTAGATGTATTAGCAGGAGTAAAATGTAATACGTCACGAGAAAAAACATATAAATGTTTAGGTTTAACATTTACTTTTTGTATGATTCTATTATTATTTGCTTCAACTATAAAATGGATATTACCCATTCCTTTTTTCATATGAGGATAATACACACAAGATAAACCTGCATCTTCATCACCTATATTCCTATGTGAATGTACCATTGTTTGTTGTAATGGTTCAACTACATGACCCCAAACATCATCTGCATCAAAAGCATCTGTTTCACAAGTATCATTTATAACTTTAGTTACTTCCTCTACAAATGGATCATAAATATCATATGTTAAATTTGTATCTTCATAAAAAGTATGTTGAGCATTATCAGTAACTGGTCTGTCATCTGTTTCAGCTAATTCTGGATTTTTCTTTATTGCTTTAATTGTTTTAATGATATGTTTATCATCAAATTTACCCGTCATATCATGTTCCGAGTAAAATATTCCTTGTATTAAATTAAACATTTTCTTCTATTATTATAGCGTCATCAATTGTTTTACAAATTAATAACTTGTTATTTTTTGAAACTACTCTATTACAATCCCATTCATGTACATACATTCCTAGGACTTTTTGATTAATACTACCATCACTATTTTGAAACATATTGGCATAAACCTCAGTTATTATTTCTAGTGTTTCTCCGTTACGTTGAATTAAATTACAATATTTCATTGTCGCTTACAATCATTTCCCCAGTATTATGTGGAGGAATATAATAAGAAAAATTGTAATTATCAAACATTTTTATAAGCTTATTTTGCAATGTAGGTGAATTTCCAGTAACTATTTTTACGTCAATAATTTTTGTTACTGAATTTAATAACAAATATTCTTCAACCTTTATTAAAGCATCTTTGTGCTTATAACCATGTAAATCAATTACGTACATTTAATTCTTGTTGTAACTTTTGTAGTTTTAATTTGTCTTCAACTGATAATGGATGTTGTAGTTTTAATAAAACTATTTCATCTATTATTTTTTGTTTATCAGTCTTCTCTGCCATAATCGTCTTCTATTCTAATAATATCATCTTCACCAAAATAGGTACCCGTTTGTACTTCTATAAATATTACCTCCTCATCAGTTTCGTTCCAAGCTCTATGTTTAGCTCCTAAAGGAATTCGAATTGATTGGCCTGCCTTTCTAAACGTTTTAAGATCATCTAAAACGATGCTTAAAGTACCTTTTACTACAGTCCAAAATTCTTTCCTATGTTCATGATATTGGTAGGACAATTTTTGTCCTGGTTTAACATATATTCTTTTAACTTTGCAATAATCAGTATCTAATAATACTTCATATTTACCCCAAGGTCGCTCATCTACTTCTTTTAGACTATTAGCTACTAACGTTTTAAATTTAGTAGTAGACCAACCATGATCCCTATTTAAATAATGAATTTTAGTTTTTAAGTAATCACCTGTAAATGGTTTTCCTTTATAATCATCACCTAAAAATCTAATATCAAAATTACCTATAGTAAGTAATTCTAACAACGATTCTTCATATGTGTACCTAATAACATCATCTGCTAATCCCAAATCTTTAATCATAGCAATTCTTTCAGCTACACTTAAGATTGGTTTTAATTTTTCAGGTCGCTCAATTGAAGGATCTGTATGTAATAAAACAACTAATATGTCACAATGTTGTTTCATTTCTTTAAACATATCTACATATCCAGGATGTAGTACATCAAAATTACCTGCTATAACCCCTTTTATCATTTTTTAATAAATAAAGGAAACATAACTCCTAATGTTCTTTTTGTTTCAGAATAATTGAAAAAGAATCTAATAGGATAATGTTTTAATGGTTTAAATGTTGCCATAGCAAAAGGTTTAGTTTGCGCTCTACCTTTAATACTAATACCACCACCTAAACTAAATTGTTTTAAATGATATTGCGCATTCACCATAACAGATCCTTTATCAAAGTTCTGTATTGGAGACATATAAGCAATACCCGTTGATATATTAGTAGAATCCCATTTTTGATTTAAAGATATGCCAAACATATCCATATCTGTATTTAAGGATCTACCACCCATAACTCCTACACTCGTCTGTGCAAATGTAGTAGTTGAAATTAATAATAATATAATTATAATTCTCATTTAATGTAAAGTTATTCTATCGCCTGGGACAACATTATTATTTGAAGTTTCGATATATTCCCAAGCTAAACTATATCTATACTCCTCTGAATTGTTAGAGTAACATCCATGTATTAAATTAATATCAAAAAATACAGCAGAAGGACCCTCTAATTCTAAATCTACTATATTATCACAATTTTCTTCTGGTATCCATTTAATATATTTACTAACATTACTCTCAATTGTATGTTCTAAAATACCTTTTTTATGACTGTTAGGTACTACCCTTAAACAACCATTTTTTTTACTAGTGTTAGTTAAATAAACAGCACAACTAACTATTTTATTATTATCACCTCTAAAATAATAATTATCCTGATGTAAAAAAGTAGATGTACCACCATTAGGTTCCATTGGAAAAAATTTACTAATATAACAATCTAAAGTATCTGTTGTATTTAATAATTTTTTAGCATGTGCAACTAATATCTTATTATTAGCTAAATTATAAAATGTAGTATAATTTAAACAAGCATTTTTGATTTTATTTACTCTCCCTTTATTATCATATTCTACATCTGATTGATTATAAAAGTCTGATTTGCAATAATCTAAAACACTAAGGTGTTCTTTTTTACTAATAAAATTAGAAATTATAGAATAACCTTCTTTCATTTAAATGTT
The DNA here is from genome assembly GCA_002702875.1 of Flavobacteriaceae bacterium. GTDB lineage: Bacteria > Bacteroidota > Bacteroidia > Flavobacteriales > Flavobacteriaceae > TMED220. The sequence goes on along the minus strand of PACV01000028.1, from coordinate 1,992 downwards.
CCATTTTTTAATTCTAATCTAAAATTGCGAATAATTTCATGGTATTCGCCCCATTTATCTCTGTCTTCCTCATAGTATGATTGCTCACATCCTCTTTTACATTCGCGTTCAACTATTTTAAGCAAGTCAATTAAGTTATCTTTAAGCATTTTTCCAAAAAACTTGTATACAAATTAACAATAAACTAAGTATCAAACTAACTGCCGTTTTAGGTGTTATACCTTCATCAAAATGAAAATTAACTAATGCAGCATAAAAAATCATACCTACACCAAAACCTATAAATCTAGCAGGCCAAAGTAACCCACCAGTACCTTCAACAGTATACTTTGTACCCCAAATATACATAAATGAAAGTATAAAGCCAAATGCAGCCACTAAAACTTCATTTTTTCTAAACCAATCTGTTGATTTTAAAAATTGCCCATTTAACTGATAAAATGTAAATATATGAGCTAAACAAAACCAAAATACACCTAATAAAAAACTTTTTACCACCATCTCCAACTTAAACAAACAATTAATAAATAGATGTTGAATTCATTCCAATCATCTTCATCTACTTTATCAATGTACTGAAAGCCAAGTAGTGGACCATGTGCTAAACCTATTATTTTAAAATCCATTATTGTTTTACTGCTTGTAAGATAGCTTCAGCTACCTGTTCTGCTATTTTAGGGTTAAACGTTATACCTTTTTTAGTAAACTGACGTTCACCTTCTTCATTATCATAACATTCTCTTACGTCAACATAAGGATTACCTTCATATTCCTTTTGTTCTACTATTAAATAATTTGATTTATTTTTTTGTATTTTCATGATTATAACTTATTACTGAAGGAAGGCCTGAATAACTACAAACTAAACTTGGTTTAGGTTTTACTTCCTCCAATTCTTCTTCTAATATATAATGTGCTCCAGACATACACATAACTAATCCCAATATGTTGCTTTACCAACGTTTTTCTTACCACCTTTTTTCTTAGGGGAAAATAAATTCTTTACATAACTATCTGTTTCTTCAGCATGTGGATTTTTACTCCAATCAAACTCACCATCGTAATTATGATGTCTATTATAATAATCTCTTAACTCTGGATCATTCATCATTTCTTGTCTTTGGGTATTATGACCCCAATAGATAGCATATATTAAACCTGCTATATAAAAGCAAAATATAATAAATCCTACTATAAACATTATTAACATATTACCTGTTATCATTTTTTTCTCCCTTTCCTTTTCTGCTTGGCATTAAATAAATTTTGAGCAGCTATTGTTCTAAAGAAGTCATTTCTTCTTTGTCTAATACAAATAGCAAATGCTAAAATTGAAGGAACCCAAATACCAACAAATATACCCTCTAACTTATAACCACTAAACCATAGTGATACAGAGTATAAAAATGATAAAAATGATAATATAACTGGATAATATAACGATATATATAACTTTAATTTATTCATAACTTATTCTTTATGTTTACAATCTTTTTTATGGTTAAACCAACCTCCACATTTACATTTAACATAGTAAACTGTAGAAGCAATTAATGGTGATGAAGCGGCAGCTGTCCAAATATTAGGGTGCCAATGATCACCACAAATCCCTAATACGTGTTTTAATAATTCTATCATGTCAATAATAATTTTTTATTTTCTAAAAACATCCAAAATCTCTCTAACCATAAATCCAATCTAACGTTTTCTAATAATTCATTAGCTTGCATTCCTTGGCTTCGTTTTTCTCTAATATAAGCAATTCCCATATCACAATAATCTCGAGCTTTATCTTGCTCACCATTTTTATAATATTGTTTTGCCTTTTTAAAGCACTCAGTAAGTGTATTTTTTCTTCTTAACATATTAATTTATTATCATTAAATATAAAATAATCATTAATAATCCTAAAAATGAAATTGCAGCAGCAACATAATTACCTTGCTGTTGTTTAGGTGATCTACCTTGATTACTTCTATATTGTCTAGGTTT
>PACV01000027.1 GCA_002702875.1 Flavobacteriaceae bacterium | reverse complement strand
TGTCCATTGCCATGATGCTGGAGTAGTACCCGTAAGTTCATTTGGATGTATTGGCCCCCCAACAGTTTGTGAATAACTTGAATATAATTGAGCACCTATAAAGTTAAAAGATGTAGGTGTGCCTGAAATACTAGGTACATTATTCGCTACGTTTTCACCTACAACATTACAATTTGAATCAAAAATATACGTATGCAGAGTTAGTTGATGATGCCTCTAAATTAGAAATTCCAAATAATGTAAAATTGAAAGACCCCAAAGATTTTAAAATTATTGGTAAGAGTGTAGTAAACGTAGATATTGAAAAATTAGTAACTGGCAAACCGCTTTTTGGACTTGATTACAAAGAGGACGGAATGGTTTACTCATGTGTATTAAGACCTCCTGCATTTGGTCAGACATTAATTTCTTTTGATTCATCTGAGTCAAAAAAAATAAACGGAGTTATTGATGTAGTAAAACTTGAAAATAAAGTTGCTGTAATTGCAAAAAATACTTTTGCTGCAATTCAAGGTAAAAAAGCTTTAAGGGCTGAATGGAAAAATCCCAAAATACTTGAAGATAGTATTTTTCATAAAAATAAATTAAATGAGCTACTTGATAAAGGTGAATTTAAAACTATGAGAAAAGATGGTGATGTGGCAAAGGCATTTTTAGAAGCTGATAAAATTATTGAAAAGACTTACGAATCTCCATTTTTACCTCACAGTTGTATGGAGCCAATGAACTTTTTTGCTAACGTAACAGATAAAAAAATTGATTTGGTTGGACCTATTCAAACTCCTGACAATACATCAAAACAAGTAGCTGAAATGCTTAAAAGAGATATTAGTGAAATTGATTTAAAAATGACACGAATGGGAGGTGGATTTGGAAGGAGACTTAGAGGAGATTTTGTTATTGAAGCTGCTAAAATTTCAGATATTATTAGAAAACCAGTACAGGTTGTTTATTCAAGGGAGGACGATATGACAGCAGGTCTTTACAGACCAGCAATACATTACAGAATAGCTGCTTCAATTAAAAATAACAAGCTCACTGGTTATTGGCTTAAAGAAGCATCAATTAATAGTAACATGTATGGTTTAATTCCTAACTTTTTACCAGCTGGATCATTAAAAAATTATCAAGTTGATGTTGTAAATTATAAAAGTGAGATATCAACTGCTCCGTGGAGAGCTCCGTATACTAATTTTTTAGCTTTTGCTGAACAAACATTCTTTGACGAATTGTCTGAGGAATTAGGTGTTGATAGGATTAAATTTCATCTAGATTTGTTAGAAAATGTTAAAGGAACTACTGATAAAAGAATAAAATACAGTCCTGAACGTTTTCAAAATGTTATTAAAACTGTTATTGAAAAGTCAAATTGGGGAGAAAATAAAAAAGGACTTTACAAAGGTTTCTCAGCTTATTACTGTCATAATACTCACGTGGCTCAAGTAGCAGAGGTTGTCATGAAAAATAACTCACCTGTAGTGCAAAGAGTTGTTTGTGTTGTTGATTGTGGGAAATTAGTAAACCCTCTTGGTGGAAATAATCAAGTTGTTGGTGGTGTAATTGACGGAGTTGGCCATGCTATGTATGGTGAATTTGAATTCAGAAAAGGGTCACCCAGAGCTAAGAACTTTAACAGATACAAATTAATAAGGATGGATCAATCTCCAAAAGTAGATGTTCATTTTATTGACAGTGATCATTCTCCTACAGGCCTTGGAGAACCATCTCTTCCTCCAGTTGGTGCAGCAGTAGCTAATGCAATTTATAAAGCCACTGGATACAGATTGATGAATCAACCATTTGTTGAAGAGCTCAAATTAAAAAAGGTTTTAGGTTAATTTCCATTACACATTGTTGTGATTTCCTATCATGAGGCCACAAAGTTAATCGAAAGTTTATCTATAAATATTAGAGAAACTTTAATGCCAACAAAAAATTGCATTGGTTTTTATTTATCTAGAGATCTCTTTTCCCCAATGGATTCTCCAAGTTTTAATCAATCTGCTATGGATGGATATGCTATTAAATTTTCTAAATCAAAAAATTATACAGTAGTTGGTGAATCAAAGGCCGGGTTAGCAAAAAAATACAATATTAAACAAGGAGAAGCTCTGAGAGTATTTACGGGAGCCTATATTTCTGAAGATATTGATTGTGTTGTTATGCAGGAGAAAGTTTCATTATCTAACAGAACAATAAAACTAAATGAAAATCCAAAAAAAAATCAAAACATAAGATTTAAAGGGGAACAAATTAAAAAAGGTGATTTAATTTTAAAAAAAGGTTCAAAAATTAATTTAGGATCAATTGGTTATATAATGTCTTTAGGAATAAGTGATATTTATGTTTCAAAAAAACCTTCTATCTCAATTATTGTAACAGGAGATGAGTTAGTTTCAAATGGAAAACAAATTGAGCTTGGCCAGATTTACGAATCTAATTCAGTAATGATAAAGAATTGTTTAATAAAAGAAGGAATTAACAATATAAAAATTTTTAAAACTAAAGATAATCTTGAACTCATATCAAAAAGAATTAAAAAAGAAATTACAAAGTCAGATATAATAATATTATCAGGAGGCATTTCTGTAGGTGACTATGATTTTGTTAGAAACGCTTTAAAACAAAATAAAATCAAACAGATTTTTTATAAAGTAAAACAAAAACCAGGAAAGCCTATATGGTTTGGTAAAAAAAATAGTCAATTTGCAATTGCTTTACCAGGGAATCCTGGATCAACACTTACCTGCTTATTTTTATACCTATTGCCTTTAATAAAAAAAATTCAGGGTGCTAATTCAATCCACTTAAATAAAGTAAGGCTAATGATTAATCAAGATTATAGTAATCACACAGAAAAACAAATTTTTTTAAAAGGAAAGGTGAGTAATGAAAAAGTTCATGTTTTATCCAACCAATCATCAGCTAAACTTTCAAGTTTTTCTATTTGCGATACATTAATTTGTATACCTGAGAACTCAAACAAAATTTTAAAAAATCAAAAAGTTGATTGTATATTACTTCCAAATTAATTAGATGATATTTGAGGTTAGCCTAATTTTTTTGTTAATAATTACAATTATTTCTTTTTTATATTCATCTGTTGGTCATGGAGGAGCTAGTGGATATATAGCATTGATGACAATTTTTTCTTTTTCATTATTAGAAATAAGACCAACTGCTTTAATATTAAATATTATTGTATCCGGAATTTCATTTGTATTATTTAATAAATACTCACACTTTAGATGGAATTTATTTTATCCATTTGCAATTTCATCTATACCTTTTTCATTTATAGGGGGATCTATTCAACTTGAAAACAATATGTACAAAGTTTTCTTAGCATTATTATTAATTTTTTCAATTTTCAGAATTATATTCTTAAGTGAACAAAAACCAAAAAACATCTTAAAAAATAACTTTGTTATTTCTTTATTAATAGGATCTATTATTGGTTTCTTTTCTGGGTTAATTGGCATTGGTGGTGGAATAATTTTGAGTCCAATTATAATAATTTTGAATTGGGGAACTATGAAACAAGCTGCTGCTACATCAGCTCTATTTATTTTTTTTAATTCAATATCAGGTTTTTTTGGTTATTATTTGAATGATGGTTTTATTCCATTTGAAAAATTAATCATAATTCCATTTGTTATTTTTGGGGCTATTATTGGATCCTTTTATGGAAGTAATAAATTGTCAAATTATATTTTGTCTTATTTTTTAGTTATTGTATTATTTCTTGCTTCAATAAAATTATTATTATTATGATTTTTTTTAAATTAACAAAATGAAAAAAGAATTAACAGATAATATTTTTGTAAATATTAAGTATTTTGGTGTTATAGCAGAAAAAACAAATTTAGAAATTGAAAAAACTTCATTTGATTTCAATCAGCTTTCAAAAATTGTAGAGTCTATTAAAAATAAGTATGATTTACACCAATTATCATTTCAAATATCACTTAATTTAAATTTAGTTAACTCGGAGGACTCAATTATTGTCAATGATGGCGATGAAATAGCATTTTTGCCTCCATTTGCTGGTGGATAGTGGATAGATATATAAAACAATTAAAATTAAATAAAATTGGATTAAAAGGTCAAGCCAAAATTGAAAAATCAAAAGTACTGGTTGTTGGAGTTGGAGGTTTGGGTTCTGCAGTTCTCCCGTATTTGGTTTCGTCTGGAATTGGTACAGTTGGTATTGTTGATGGAGATAACGTTGAATTATCAAATCTTCCTAGACAAGTTATTTTTAATGAAGACGACATTGGATTTTCAAAAGTTGATAGGGCATTTAATAAATTAAAAAAAATAAACAACCAAACTAAAATAATTAAATATAATAGCTTTATTAATGATGATAATGTTAAAGAAATTTTTAAAAATTTTGACATTATTGTTGATGCCACTGATAGTATCAACATGAGATATTTAATTAACGACGCATGTGTTCAATTAAAATTACCATTTGTTTATGGTGCTGTATATAAATTTCAAGGACAGGTTTCTTCTTTTAATTATAACTCTGGGCCAACATATAGATGTTTGTTCCCAAATCAAGAGGGTATAGTTGAAAACTGTGAAGATGCTGGAGTTCTTGGATCCACTGTTGGTTTGATTGGAATGTTTCAATTAAACGAAGTCATTAAAATTATTCTAAACTTTGAGAATGTATTGTCTGGTAAATTATTAATATATAATACACTATTAAGTACCCAACATTTTTTTAATTTTAAGAAATCAGAGCAAAAAAAAGTAAAAGGAATAATTGAAAGTAATTATATTTCATTCAATAAAGCAGATAAGATAAAAAACACTTTGTTTTTAGATGTAAGAGAGAAGAAGGAAATTCCAAAAATATATTTAAAAAATGGAGTTAATATTCCCCTTAATGAATTATCAATAAAAAATAAATTATTAAAAAAATCAAAGAATATTGTCATTTTTTGTCAATCTGGAAAAAGAAGTAAAATTGCCCTAAATTTGTTAAAAGAAAATGAATTTTTAAATTTAAAATTAATGACCGAAAATGCTATTGAAATTTCAAGAATTATAAACAAATAATAATTATGAAAAACTTTTTTTTAAATGGTCCTATTTCACCAGATTTTATATCAAATTCAATATATAAACATCAAATAAAACATAATATTGGAGCTCACAATATTTTTCTTGGACAAGTTAGAAAGGACACTATTAAATCAAATGTTGTATCTGCAATTGAGTATAGCGCTTATGAGGAAATGGCTAATAAAAAAATTACTGATATAAGAGAAAGTACATTCGAAAAGTTTGATTTAACATGTTTACATATATATCATAGTCTTGGAGTTGTAGAAGTTGGTCAAATTGGATTTTTTGTTTTTGTTTCTTCATCCAGAAGAAAAAATGTTTATGATGCAACTAAATTTATAGTTGATATGATAAAAAATACAGTTCCAATTTTTGGTAAAGAGATTTTTGAAAATAATGAATATAATTGGAAGGTTAATAAATAATTTGATTTGGTAGATATTACTAATAAATACAATACTTTAAGAGAGGCAAAAGCTCAATCAATAATAACTTTTGGAAATAGAAAAGTAATTGAACTCATTAAAGAGAACAAAATTCCAAAGGGAGATGTTCTAGAAATGTCCAAAACTGCAGGATTATTTGCTGTAAAAAATACTTCCAATTCTATTCCTGATTGTCATCCTATTCCAATAGAATCAACATCAATTAGTTTTGAGTTAAAAGATTCAAGCATTGAGGTATTAGTTAATGTCAAAACAATTTATAAAACTGGTGTTGAAGTTGAGGCTATGCATGCAGCATCTATAGTTGCCTTAACAATTTATGATATGATTAAACCTATTGACAAAAAAATTGAAATAAAAACCATTAAGTTAATTGAAAAAAAAGGAGGTAAATCATCTTACAATACTTATCAACCCAAAAAAAAATTTAATGCTTATATTTTTGTATGCTCTGATTCCATATCAAAAGGAGAAAAGGAGGATAGAGCTGGAAAAAAAATTATAGAAAAATTAAAGTCTTTCAATATAAATATATCGAATTATAAAATTATTCCTGATGAATTTGAATTAATCCAAGATGGGGTTAAAAAAAATTATTTAGTAAATGATATGATTATTTTTACAGGTGGAACTGGCTTGTCTGATAGAGATAATACTACTAGTGCTCTGGAATCATTAATTGAAACTAGAATTCCAGGAGTGGAAGAAGTTATTAGAAATTACGGACAACAAAGAATGCCTTACGCAATGTTATCTAGGAGTATAGTTGGTTTGTATAAGAAATGTTTAATCATTGGAATTCCTGGATCAACTAATGGAGCTACACAATCAATAGAATCAATTTTCCCATACATTCTTCATTTATTTAAAGTATTAGATGGAACCAAACATGAAAAAGGTGAAAGATAAAAATATTTTAATTGATTCGTTTGGTAGGAGACATTCTTATTTAAGAATTTCTCTAATTGAAAAATGTAATCTTAGGTGCACTTATTGTATGCCTGCTAATGGTATTCCATTCACTCCTAAGAAAAATTTGATGAGTTCAGATGAAATTTATGAAATTTCTAAACTTTTTGTAAAAAACGGTGTCGATAAAATTAGACTTACTGGAGGGGAACCTTTACTTCGAAAAGATTTTGAAGAAATAATTTTAAAAGTTAAAACTTTAGGAACTAAGATTTCTCTTACTTCTAATGCAATTTTAATAGATAGGCACCTGCATTACCTTAGAAAAATAAATCAATTGTCAATTAACGTTAGTCTTGACACATTAAATAAATTAAAGTTTAAAGAAATTACATTAAGAGATGAATTTGATAATACATATGAAAACATTTTAAAATTAATTAAAGGCGGATTTAATTTAAAAATTAATGTTGTTCTAATTAAAGGATTTAATGATAACGAGATAATAGATTTTATTAAATTTTCATCAGATCATAAAGTTATGGTTAGATTTATTGAATTTATGCCTTTTTACGGTAATAAATGGGATAATTCCAGATGTGTCTCTCAAGATCAGATACTTAATTTAGTCAAAAGTCATTTTGGAAAAGATTCATTAATAAAACATAATAATAAAAAAAACTTTATTGCTAGAGAATATAGTTTGAAAAACACGAATTCAAAATTTGGAATTATCAGTACTATTACTAATCCTTTTTGTGATGGATGTAATAGAATTAGATTGACGGCTAATGGAAAAATTAAAAATTGCTTATTTTCAAACAATGAGATTGATATACTTAGCCCAATGAGAAATGGAGACCCTTACGAACATTTAATTAATTTAACAATAAAAAATAAATTACATACTAGGGCAGGAATGGATAATTTTAAAAAATTAAATGATCCAAATTTTCATTCAAATAATCGAAGTATGATTGCTATTGGTGGATAATTTTTTAATATCTCGGTAATCTTTTTCAGTATCAATATCGTATAAAATTTCTTGACTAGGTTTAAGTATTATCATAGACTTTAAATGAATTTCCATTAGTTTTTTAGCTCCAAAATCTTTGTTTAAATTAGTTAGACCTTGAAAAATTGAGTTACTAAAAATTGCAGGCACACCAAAAGATTTTTTATATTTTGAACTTACAATGTCTGGTTTTTTTTTAAAAAAAACATGAATCATTTTCTCTAAATATTTCTTACTTATCAAAGGTTGGTCTCCTAAAATAATTAAAACACCATCAAGAGAATTATAATATCCCATTACTTTTTTAATTCCTGTTGAAATAGATGATCCAATGCCATTTTCCCAAGAATTATTTTTTATAATAGTAATATTGTATTTATTTATAACATCATAAATTTTCTTATAATTTGATCCTAAAACAACAAAAACATCTTCAGTTTTTAGTGATAAACTTAGTTTAATTATTTTTTCAATTATGGTTTTATCCTCCCATTCAAGAAGCTGTTTAATTTTACCCATTCTATTCGAATTTCCTGCTGCTAAAATTATTACGGCAATTTTATTACTTAACATTTTTTTTATTTTTTCTTGATTCATAGAGAATTTGAGATACAATAGAGGTTGCAATCTCTTGAGGGGTAATTGCATTTATATCAATTCCTGCAGGACTATGAACTGAATTTAGAAATTTCTCTTTTAATTCAATATTAAAATTAATAGAGTCTTCTATAAGTCTATTTTTTCTTTTTTTATTTCCTAAAATACCTAAGTAGAAAAGCTCGTATTTACTTAATTCCATAAAATTTTTTAAGTCATAAGCATAATTGTGAGACATTAAAACTACTGATGTTAATTTATCAATTTCAAGTTCTTTAAAGTTTTCAGAATTAATTAATTTGAAATCATCTGCATCTGGAAAATTTTCTATTGTTTTTGAACTATTAGGAGACCCAACAACAATTATTTCCCATCCTAAAATTTTACCACAAGCACACAGGTGAGAGGCATCGTGTTCAGTTCCAATAATGACTAATTTAATTTTCGGTCTAAGAGTATTGGAGAATTTTAAAAGAAGTGAATTTGAGTCTAAATTAATTATATTTTTATTGAAATAAACTGTCTTATTATCAAAGTGTATGACAGAGCCTTGTGGTTGAATCCTTAAATCATCAGACAAAACATAATAAGAATCAATTTTAAAATCTTTTCTTTTAAAAAGAAATCTTTTAATTTGATCAATGTCACTTTCTTCGATATTTAAAGGTTCTATTAATATATAAATAATACCTTCACAACCAAGTCGATATCTACCATCATAACTGATAGTTTTGGATTTACCTGTTTTAAAAATATCTTTAGAATAGTTCCAAACGTCTTTTTCAACACATCCACCACTTATTGCACCTAATTGAAGTCCATCCTCCCTAAAAAGCATTCTTACTCCTGGTTTTCTGTATGACGACCCTTTTAATTCAACAATGGTTGCTAAAACACACGATAATTTTTTTTCTACAGAATTAGAATAGAAATTTATAATATGTTCAAACTCATGAGTCATTTTTTACTAATATTTTTTTTAATGCATTTTTTATTTTTTCAGGAATTTCAATTGATTTATTTTTTGATTTTTCAACAAAAACATGAGTAAATTCTCCATATGCTGAAGCCATATTATCATTAATTTTAAAAATTGCAACTCCATAATTAACAGACGAATTGCCAATCTTATTTACTCTGATACCTACAGTAATTGAATTTGGGTATTTGATTGGAGATACGTAATTACAATTAGAGTTTACAATATATCCTACAACTGGATCATTCTCAATGTTAAGTTCACCAAATTCAATTAAATATTTATTAATAGCGCTATCAAAAAAAGAGTAATAATGAATGTTATTTATATGACCATAAATATCATTATCATTCCATCGAGTGCTGTAATCACAAAAAAACTTATAAAATTTTTTATTTAGAAAGTTGTCTTTTTTCATAAACCAAAGCATAAATATTTAATTTCAAGATAATTTAATATACCATATTTTGAACCCTCTCTACCATACCCTGAATATTTCATACCTCCAAAGGGTGCAACTTCAGTTGAAATTAATCCTTCATTTATACCAATCATTCCATATTCAAGTTTTTCTGCAGTTTTCCAGCATCGGCTTATATTTTCAGAAAAAAAATAAGCTGCTAGTCCATAATCAGTATTGTTTGCCATTTCAATTACTTCCTTATCATTTTCAAACTTATAAATTGGTGCGATAGGACCAAAAATTTCCTCTTTAAAAAAATGCATCTTCATATTAGCATTAACTATTACAGTTGGCTCAAAGAAATTGTTCTTGATTATTTTACCTCCAGTTAAAACTGAGCCACCCTTGGATATTGAATCATTTAAAAGGTCTATATTTTTCTTAATAGCTGACCCATTAATCATGGGCCCAATAGAGGTATCTTTTTGTAAACCATTACCAATTTTAAGTTTTTTTACTTTTTCAATTAGTTTACTAACAAATTTATCATGAATTTTTTTGTGAACAAAAATCCTATTTACGCAGACACATGTTTGACCTGAATTTCTAAATTTTGAAGAAATAGTTCCATCAACCGCCTTGTCTATATCAGCATCATCAAAAACAATAACAGGTGCATTACCTCCAAGTTCTAGAGATAGTTTTTTAAGAGTTGATGAACTTTGTTTCGAAAGAATTTTGCCAACTCTAGTTGAGCCAGTAAAAGATATTTTTTTTACAATTTTACTATTACAAAGAATTTTTCCCATTGATGATACATCTTTTCCAACAATAAAATTTATTACCCCTTTGGGAAAACCGGCTTTTGAAGTCAAATTAGCTAAATAAAGTGCTGTTAATGGTGTTTCGTATGAAGGCATAACTATAACAGAACATCCAGCTGCCAAGGCTGGTGCAATTTTTCTTGTAATCATTGCCAATGGGAAGTTCCATGGTGTAATTGCAGAAACAACCCCAACAGGTTGTTTTATTACAATCATCCTCTTGTTTTCATGAGTCGTTGGAATTACCTCCCCGTATGTTCTTTTGCCCTCCTCAGCAAACCATTTAATAAATGATGCTCCATATAATACCTCTCCAATGCTCTCATTAATTGGCTTTCCACATTCAAGTGTAATTAATTTTGCTAACTCATTTTTATTGTCTAAGATCAACTTATTTAAGTTTTCTAAATACAATGATCTTGATTTTGCAGTAAGTTTGCTCCATGATTTAAAAGCAATTTCTGATGATTTAATTGCTTTTTTTGTAATTAAGACTCCACCATCATTAACATTAGAAAGTATTTCTTCATTAGCAGGATTTAAAACCTCAAAAGATAGTTTACCAAAAGATTGAAATTTTCCATCAATAAATGATTTATTGTATTTAATATGCATACTATTAAAATGTTATAATTTGTCTTATTCCTTCTCCTTTTGCTAATCTTTCAAAACCTTGATTAATTTCATCAAGTTTGATTTTATGCGAAATTAGCTTCTCAACTGGAAGTTTACCAGCTCTGTATAAGTTCATGTAGGATATTATATCTCTCGAAGGTATGCTTCCTCCTAGATATGAACCCTTTATAGTTTTTTCTTGACCAACAAGTTCAACTGGTGAAATTTCTAATAATGATTTTGGATTAGGTAAACCAGCAGTTATTGTCTTGCCTCCTTTTTTTGTTGATTTAAAAGCAAAATTTATTGCTGAAACAGCTCCAGCAAATTCTAAAGCAGTATCTACACCACCATTTGTTATATCATGAATTTTTTTATAACTATCATTATCAGAGGAATTAATAAAAATATCTGCCCCGAATGACTTTGCTAATAATCCTTTTTTTGAATTGATATCAGCAGCTATAATTTTACTTGCACCAGCGGCTTTTGCTCCGAGAATTGCTGATAGTCCAACTCCACCAAGTCCAATAACAAGGAGAGTTTCCCCGAATTTAAATTCTGCAGAGTTTATAACAGCTCCAACTCCAGTAATAACCGCACAACCAAATAAAGCTGCAATATCAAAAGGTAAATCTTTTTCAATTTTTATTATGGATTCTTCGGTCGCAACAGAAAACTCTGAGAAACCTGATACTCCTAAATGATGATTATAGTATTTTGAGTTGTAAGAAATTTTCCTGTCACCGCTTAAAAGTGTTCCATTTGCATTTGCAATATTTCCTGGTTCACAAAGAGCAGCTTTTCCAGATTCACAATATGAGCAAAATCCGCATGAGGGTAAAAATGAAAAAACAACGTGATCTCCAATATTCAGTTTTTTTACGTTTCTTCCTTTTTCAACAACAATACCGGAGGCTTCATGACCTAAGACCATAGGAAGAGGTCGAGGTCTGTTACCGTCTATAACTGATAAATCAGAGTGACATAATCCAGCAGCTTTTATTTGAATTATAACTTCGTTTAAGCCTGGTGGATCCAAATTAACATTCTCAATTTTTAATGGTTGACTTATGTTATAAGGTCTTTCTAAACCCATTGAATGTAAAACTGCTGCTCTTGTATTCATTAAATAATTTTTTGCAATTACTTTAAAAAATCTTTTCCATATAGCAAAATAACTAAAATTATTCCTACTAAGAATGCCCAAGCAGCTCCTTTTGTAATTAGGACTGCTGAAATTACCCCTGCAATTCCTATATCTGAGTCTGATTTTGCTTCTTTAAATCCAATTCTTACACTAACAAAACCTTGAATTATTAAAGTTAGTGCAAGAGCAACACCTAGAATTGGTTTAACGAAGCTTACAATTGGTAATAAAAGTAAACCAGTATTAGTACCAAGTCTAAATGACGAATTACCACCAATTATAGAGTTCATAGATTTTATCCCAAGCTTAAATCTTTCAATAATTACAACATGCATAGCAGCCCACATTGGCCCACACATTGTAATGTCAGGGCCAAAAAAACTCATAAAAGTATTTCTTCCGCCAAAAATTAAATGAGCCCTATTTGAATCGTAATCAATTTTTTCATCCTCTCTGTGTGATTTTGCTTCATTAATTAAAGCTTCACTTTGTAATACATCGCCAAATAGAACAATGTAAGTTGCAAAAACAGTAGGTAGAGCTGTAACAAACATATTTAAACTAGGGAATCCAAGACCAAAAATTGTAAAATTATTTATAAGTGAGCTGAAATCAACCTTTGTAAAGCCAAATTCAATATTTGGTAAACTTGATTCTCCAAATATTGGTGCAATAAAAACAGAAATTATTATTATTGGAAATATACCAAGATTTTTAATGTAATGGGCAATTTTATTTTTACTTGATAAAGAAGAGAAATGTTTTGAATATATCAAGTAAAAGGCAAGTCCAACCGCAAAAAAAATTGTAACTGGAAAACTGTCAAATTGACCACCATCTTTAAAGACAGTATATATTGCAGAAATTCCAGCGCCTACAATAACTCCAGACTTTATTGATGCGGGTATTAATTTTATTATTTTTTTTGCCAATTTGGACATACCTAAAAAAATTGATAAAAATCCAAGCATAAATTGAAATGCCATTAATGCTTTAATTCTATCTTCTCCAGGTTCATAATTTTCAACATAAAGAATTATTATTGGAATTGCAGGGGTTATCCAGCCAGGAACTACTGGATCACCAAGCAAACTATGTGTTAAATAAAGTAATCCATTTAGTATAACGACTGAAACAGCAACCTCAAAGGGCATTCCTAGAATATCCATTAACAATGGAATTGCCGCTAAGTCAACAGCACACATTAACAAACCTTGCAAATAATCAGGCCATTCAAATCTATAATGTATAAATGGTAAACGTATTTTGAAAATACTCAAACGAATAAATGGAGTTTCCTCACCGATACTCCGATTTTTCAAACTTTTCATCAAAAACTATAAAATTAACTTTCTTTAAAGTAATAAAAATATTCGAAGTTAATGACCATTTAAAAAAACCCAACTAAAGTTGATGTTAAAATGGTGGAGTCGGAGGGACTCGAACCCTCGTCCAAACAAACAATAAAATTACTTTCTACATGCTTATTTTTCATTTAATTTTCGAAGAATTACTGATTGAAAAATACCCATAATTCTCTTATTACCTAAGTATTAAAATTTAATAGGTAAACTTAAATTTTAATGTTGACATTTTTGGTGCCTCATTTAAAAATCGCCGTCAACAAAGGCTATTTAGGAGACATCTTGCTTTCCAACCTTGTTGGAACTAGGCATTAACCTACTATAATTCAGTTAATTATGCAGCTAGAGCGTAGTTATTTTCGCCAATTAAATTTTGAGTCCAAGATTAACGAGCTGTGAATCAATGCTCGACATGCTTATAATTAAATTAAATTTGCTGTCAAAACCAGTCGACCCCAATATATCAAAGAACTTAAATCTTTGTGCAAAATTATAATATTTTGGTTATTAACAATTAGAAATGAGAATCAATTTATTTTTTGACAACTTCATGAATTTGACCATCTTCACATCTTAGTATTTTTGCGGGAAATTTTAAAATCATATTATAGTCATGAGTTGCCATAAGAATAGTCATACCATTTTTATTTAATTTTTTAAATAATTCCATTATCTCCTGACTTGTTTGTGGATCTAGATTTCCAGTAGGTTCGTCAGCAATAATTATTTCCGGATTATTGAGTAATGCTCTTGCTATTGCAACCCTTTGTTGTTCTCCACCAGATAATTCAAAAGAAAATTTATTTAGTACATTTTTCATTCCAACTAAGTCAAGAACTTCATTTATACGAAGTTTTATTTTCTTTTTTTCTTTCCAACCTGTTGCTTTTAATACAAACTCTAAGTTTTTATAAATATTTCTATCCGTTAAAAGTTTAAAATCCTGGAAAACAACTCCAATTTTTCTTCTTAAATATGGTATTTCTTTATTTTTTAATTTATTTAAAGAAAAACTGACAATTCTACCTTTTCCCTTATTTAATTTTAAATCACCATACAAAGTTCTAATTAGGCTACTTTTTCCACTTCCAGTTCTACCAATTAAAAAAACGAATTCACCTTTATTTACTTTTAGTGAAATATCGGTTAAAATTAATTTTCCGTTTTGGAAAATTGATACATTTTCATATTCTACAATCTTTGAATTCATTTTATTTGAAGTAGAAAAATAATTTTTTTGTTAATAAATAAATGTAATATAAAATTAAATCAATAAAAATCAATGTAAACTTTATTTTAAATTTATATATGCAAAATACATTGTTTGTAAAGGTTTTTTTAATTTCAATTTTTATTGTTAGCTCCAATCTTATATCTCAAGACAGTCATCTCTACAATCCTTTTAAATATGGTGAACAAAGTTTTTTTAAGAACTCATATTTAAATTCTAACAGGTATTTGTCATTAACTGGATTTAACTCAAACTTTAACGAAAATTACAAAAAAAGTTTATACCTCAGAGTGCTTTCGTCAGCAAAGCTTAATACTCCTGGGTCAGAAAAAAAAATAAGCTCCTTTTTGGAAGAATATAGCAATGATTTTTTTCATGAAAATATAAATTTAAAGATTGCAAATTATTTTTTTAGTATTGGAAGGTATTCTTATGCTTTGAAATGGTTTAATAAAATTGGTGAAAATAACGTTAATCTATATGAGAGAAACCAGTTTTTTTATAATAAAGCTTATACTTTTTTTGTAACTAAACAATATGAAAAATCTAAAAGTTTATTTGAAAAACTAAAATTTATAGATCAATTTAAATTTGAATCAAACTATTATCTAGGTTATATTTCATACTTACTTGATGATTATGAAAATGCACTTGAAAGTTTTAATGTAATTAATAATACTGATCAAAAAGATGAATTAATTTTTTTGAGAGCCAAAATGAATTTTAGATTGGGTAGGTTTGAAGAGGCAGCTAAAATTGGTTTAGGTAATATTAAAAACTTTAAGGGTGATAAATATTCACAGATGTCAAAAATAATTGGGGAAAGTTTTTTCAATTTAAAGGATTATAAATCTGCATTATCTTTTTTAATTTCTTATGAAGGGAAAAATAGTAAGTGGAACAATAACGACTTTTATCAGCTAGGTTATACATATTACAGCATAGAAAATTATAAGGAAGCAATCAATCAATTTAATAAAATTATAAATGGTGACAGTTCATTAGTTCAAAATGCTTATTACCATTTAGCGAATTGTTATTTAAATCTTAATGACAAGCAATCTGCGATAAACGCTTACAGAAAGGTTTTAGATTTTAACTATGATTCTGATATTTATGAAAAATCATACGAGTCTTATTTAAAATTAAGTATTGAAATTGGTAACCCTTATGAAAATAATAAAGATATTTTATTTGAATTTTTAAAAAAGTATCCCAAAAATATTGAATCCAAAAATATTATCAAGGCATTAATTGATTCATATGTTAAAAATCAAAAATATCAAGATGCTATAGATGTTATAGAAAATCAAAGAGTTGGCAATTTCAAAAAGGTATTAACTGAGGTAATGTATTTAAACTCAGTTAAACTTTATAATTCAGGTGTTTTTTTGAATGCTATAAATTCGTTTGAAAAAACTATTAAAGTTTCTACAAAAAAAAATATAAATGCTAAATCTTATTTTTGGATCGGAAATTCATATTATAACATAGAAAATTATGACAAGGCGATAGAACTTTTTCTGAAAGCATTAGATGATTATAATCAATTTTTTGAATCAAATTATAAAACTATATACTATCATTTAGCTTATTCATATTTTAAAAAAAAGGAATATTTAAAAGCTATTGATTTTTTTCAAAAATTCAATTCAAATAATAAAGTAAAACAAAAATTTAAAATTGATTCTTATTTAAGGTTGGGTGATAGTTTTTTCGCTATCCAAAAATACGACTTATCTTTAAACCAATATTTAAATGTTTTAAAGTCGAACTCGGAAAACAAGGACTATGCATTGTATCAAATTTCTCTTTGCTATGGGTTTTTAAATAAAATTGATAGTAAAATAATAAATTTAGAAAAACTAATAGCTAATTATGATTTTAGCGGACTAATTGATGATAGTTTATTTGAACTTGCAAAGGCATTTACTTTTAAGAGAAATTATAAACAATCGATTGAGAAATACGACCAATTAATAAAGGGTTTTGATCAAAGTCCCTACAGGCCTAAATCTATGTTAAACAAGGCTTTGATATTGTACAAAACAAGCTCTGCTGAAAAGTCTTCAACTATACTCAAAAAATTAATTTTAGGTTACCCGAAAGATAATATTACTCCTCAAGCTCATAGATTGTCAATGCAAATTGCTATTGATAACGGTGATGTTAATCAGTATTTATTGTGGTTGAAAAGCAACAACATTAATTATTATAGTGGAGATGACATTAGATCAGCCATGTTTGATTCTGCAGAGGTTTTGTTCAACTCTAACAAAAAAAAACAAGCTAAAAAATCTCTTGTTGAATATTTGATTAAGTTTCCGGATGATCAGAACTTTATCAAAGCAAACTTTTATTTATCTAAAATCTTTATTGAGGAAGAAGATTTTGAGAGAGCACTAGAAAAACTAATGAAGATTTCAAATTTACCTTCTAATGAATATAGTGAAGAGATACTGTATAATTTGGTTACAATTTTAAAAAAAACAAATAGATTTGATGAGGTTGAAAAATACTTGTTGACTTTAGAGAGATTGTCTCAAACAAAATCAATAAAAAGTTTTGTGAATGTCAATTTAATGTTGTTTTACTTTAAAAAACTAAGTTACGATAAATCGATTTTTTATGCTCAAAAAAATCTAATTGATGAGTTGGTTGATGTAAAGACAAAAAACAAATCAAAATATATTTTAGCAAAATCATATCAAAATCTTAAAAATTATAAAAAAGCTGATGTTTTTTACGAGGAATTGACGAATTCATTAACCGATAGTATTGCAATAGAGGCATTGTTTTATAAGGCAAAAAGATCAAATGAATTTAACGATTATAAACAATCAAATAAGTTGATTGAAGAAATATCTACTAAATATAAAAGTATACCAAAATGGTCAGCTAAAAGTATTTTACTAATGTCTGATAATTTTTACAAGATGAATGATCCCTTTCAGTCAATTTTTTTGTTAGAAACTCTAATAAATAATTTTAGTGATAATAAGACAATAGTAAATCAAGCTAAGGTAAAATTAAAAGAAATAAAATCTATTGAATCTTTAAATAATTCCTCAATTAATGAAAATTAAAAAAAACTTTATAAGTCTATTTTTTTTCTTTGTTTTTTTATTCAAATTTTTGTTTTTGAATGCTCAAACATCAAAAGACTCATTATTATTTGAGGAGGTAACTATTATAAAGTCATATCAACCAAGTTTAAAAAATGTAAAAAAAATTTCTGAAATTTCATCATTAAATGATTCAATATATCATTATAACAATGATATAAATTACAATATCATATCTTTTCCTGCTGTTTCAACCTTTGTCCCTGCAAGATTAGAGCCACAAATTGTTAAGTCAAAAAAAAAATCACTTGAATTTGATTCTTATTTAGCAAGTGGTTTGGGAAATTTCAAGAGTTATTTAATTGAATATTCTTCAGGTTTGAAAATTGACAGAAATCAGACAATTGAATGGATGTTAATGTTAGATGCTATTTCAAAAAAAATATCTGACACAAAACTTGATAGTTCAAGAAGTAGTTCTCTTATAAATATTTTATACACAATTAATAATAACAACTATAATTCTGAATCTCAAATAAATTTTTATCAAAATAAAAGAAGTTTTTATGGACTTAGAGATGAATCAATTATTGAAAAAGATTTAAACTCCATTGATCCAACTCAAAATATAAATTATTTAAGCCTAAGTTCAACCTGGAATTGGTATGATGGTTTTTTAAATAGTTTAAATTTTAAAAGTTTCTTTACATCTGACAAATTCAAAACCGGTGAATTTGAATTGGAACTAAATTCTAAATTTAAATTTGATTTATCAGATTTTCTGATAAATATATCTCCTTCAATTAATTATTTTACTAATCAGTTTAAAAAAGATTTTTATCAAGGAGATCCAGAAAAAACTGAAAGTTGGAAATCGGAATTGAGTTTGATTATTTCAAATTATTCAAAAAAGTTAAGTTATAAGTTTGGTGTTATTGCAAACTATGGATTCATGGACAATTTTAGTGGAGGAAAAATATTTTACTACCCTTATTTAGATTTACTTTATAAATCAAGCAGTAGTTTGTCAAATGTTTATCTTAATATAAGTGGTGGGTTAAATTTTAATAATTTTAGAAAATTATCTTATTCAAACTATTTTATTGCTCCTACAGTTCAGTTAAAAAATACTAATTCTGATTATGACATCAAACTTGGATATAGGTCTTTAATATCAAAAAATTTATCTTTTGACTTTAATACATATATTACTAAAAACAAAAATTACCCTTTGTTTATAAATTATGGAATTGATTATTTTAATTTTAGTTTTTTACCATATAAGTATGGAAATTCATTTGAGGTAGTATATGACGATATTGATTTTATGGGTTTTAATTTGAAATTAACAAGAAAAATGAATTTTGGTTCTATTAGACTATCAATTAAAACAAATCATAGCAAGACTAATATTTTCAAATATGCTTTTAATATTCCAAAGTATAAAATTGAATTTGTTGGAAATGCTAAATTGTCAAAAAAAATCTTTTTCAATTGGGAAATTAATTATGTTGGAAATCGGTACAATGCATTTAAAAATCAGTTTTTGCAACAAAACCCATTAAGTGCTAATTTAGATTATGAGCTACTTAGAAATTCATTCATTACAAATCTTGAGTTTCAATATGATTTTACTGATAAATGGAATGTTTTTATTAAAGGGAAAAATTTATTTGGAAAAAATAATTATTTTTGGTCAAATTATTTAAATCAATCACCTATCATTTTAAGTGGTTTAAAATACAATTTCAACTTTTAAAATTTTTTTACAAATCAAATCAATGTTATTTCAAATTATCAAAAGAATTTTCCTAATAGTTGTATTTTTTATATTTTCTTCTTGTAACTCTAATAGTATTGATTTTATTATAATTAATTCAAATGTAAATACATTTGATTCTAATTATAGTGTACATAGTACTATTGCTATTGATAACGGAATTTTCATAGGCATTGGTGGTGAAGGAATTACAAAAACATATCAATCCAAAAATATATTGGATGCAAAAAAAATGCATATATATCCTGGTTTAATTGATTTTAAAAATAGTGATCCGGATATCCAAAAGTTTAAGGAAAGCCTTTTTCTGAATGGATCAAAAACTATTGAGGTTGATAAAGTAGCTGATTTTGTAATCTTAGATTCTGATATAATGGAAATTGAGGGAAAAAATTTATCAAATGTTAAACTTATTGCTGTTTTCAATAAGGGAAGAATAGTTTACGATATATTTAATTAATTTTATTAGCCTGTAAAACTTATTTTATTAATATTTTTAATTTTTTTTTAATTTTAAATTACATATATTTGCAAATTGTTGAAATGTAATTAAAAAAAATAATTATGTGCGGTATAGTATGCGCTTTTAATTTAAAAGAAGATTTTAAAGTCTTAAGACCTAAAATATTAGATATGTCGAAACTTGTACGGCACAGAGGTCCTGATTGGAGTGGTATATTTAGTAGTGAAAATGCCATCATGGCTCATGAAAGACTAGCAATTGTTGATCCAACTTCTGGAAATCAACCTTTGTATAGCAAAGACAAAAGATTTGTTTTAGCTGCTAATGGTGAAATTTACAATCATAAATATTTAAGATCTCAATTAAAAGATAATTATGAATTTCAAACTGACTCTGATTGTGAAATAATTCTTGCGCTATACAGTGAAAAAGGTAAAAACTTTTTAGATGATTTAAATGGAATTTTTGCTTTTGCATTATATGATACACATAAAAATGAATTTTTTGTTGCTAGAGACCATATGGGAATAATTCCTCTTTATTATGGTTGGGATAGAAAAGGAACTTTCTATGTTGCCTCAGAGTTAAAGGCTCTTGAAGGGGTTTGTAATAAAATTGAACTTTTCTCACCTGGATACTACATGCACTCAAAAGACAAGGAGAAAACTAGATGGTACAAGAGGAAATGGATGGACTTTGAGAATATAAAAGATAATGAAACTGACATTAAAAAAATTCATGATTCACTGTATAAGGCAGTGAAAAGACAACTTATGAGTGATGTACCTTACGGTGTTCTTTTATCTGGTGGATTAGACTCATCAATTACTTCAGCTCTCGCTAAAATTTTATCTGAAAGTAGTACAAAAGACGATAAAAAATCTGTTTTGTTAAATAACTTACATTCATTTTCAGTAGGTTTAAAAGGTTCACCCGATTTACTTGCAGCTAAAAAAGTTGCAGCATATATTGGAACTGTTCATCATGAAATTATATTTACAATTCAAGAAGGTCTTGATGCTATTCGAGATGTAATTTATCATTTAGAAACTTATGATGTGACAACTGTTAGAGCTTCAACTCCAATGTATTTAATGGCTAGAACAATAAAATCTATGGGAATAAAAATGGTCTTATCTGGTGAGGGTGCAGACGAGTTATTTGGAGGTTATTTATATTTTCATAAAGCTCCGTCAGAGAAAGAATTTCACGATGAAACTGTTCGTAAATTAAATAAATTACA
>PACV01000026.1 GCA_002702875.1 Flavobacteriaceae bacterium | reverse complement strand
TAAAGCAAAACCAGTAAACATTTATCTTGGTTATGATTCTTCTCATGGAGAAGTTTTTGATACTGCAGAAAAATCCATATACAATGCAGTAGAGGCTTCGAAAAGTGGTGGAGCTGGTGCAGAGTTCTTTAATGATTACGAGGTCGAAGTAAAAAAACTTGACATATCATTGATTCCTGAATATACTAGAGACTATGCAAATCAATCAACTGAATTTACATACAGTAGATTCTTAATTCCATACCTAGAAAATTATGAGGGAATCAGTTATTTTATAGACGATGATTACATATGGGAACATACTCCCCTATCATTATTTTATTTCTTAGACCCTGAACATGCAGTCGCATGTGTAAAATATGATTTTCAAGACCATGAAGAAACTAAGTTTAACGGAGAAAAGAATGTATCTTATCCTAAAAAATTATGGTCTAGTTTAATGATATTTAATAATGGTCATGAAGATTGCAGAAAACTTACACCCGAAGTTGTAAATAATGAGAGTGGTAAATACCTACACCAGTTTGAATGGACAAATCAAATTAGTAAAATACCTCATAATAAAATATGTACTGAGGGATACGATACAATTGAAAAATCACATCATGCAGTTCACTATACTAGAGGTGGGCCGTGGATAAAAGACATGGATTGTTCTAACATAAATATGTTAGACTTATATTATAAACATAAAAATAGTTTATACAAAAAGAAGGTTTACTAAAATTCATCTATGTGATATAATGGAGATATTATGAATGCACTAATTTATTGTGAGAACGGAAACCTCACTATCAGAAAACCAAACGGACTAGAATGGCAACACGAACAAGTCGATAAACCTGAATTAGGTTTTGAATATGATGTTCTTGTCTATGACGATATAGAATGTAAAGTAGAGAAGTGGGTAGAAAATGTACCACTTGAAGAACAAGAGGGTATGCTTCCCTTATCAGAAACAGAAAAAGATTCTATAGAAGCTTATATTGATAATGCAGAACCACCTATGGGTGTTAGTTTGAATAATCAATATATCGGTAGAGTCGGAAATGTCGTTAGAAGTAATGAAGAAACACAATGTATCAAATATGGTTTTGATAATATGGTGGAAGTGTTGATAGCTGCAAGAGAAGGTTCAGCACACCCACATAGGTCAAATGCAAGAAGAGTTTTAGAATATGTAGATGCATTGGCTGGTGTTGCAGAAGGTGTATATAAAGAAATTGCAATAACAAGAGAGGATACTCTCAAATCGTTAGAAGATTATCTTTTACAATTACCACCACCTAACGATACAATCAGAGACTAATGTCCCTTGAAGAGTTTAATGGTTGGACTACTGATTCAATCAATATTCATCATATAGATGAACCTTTTTACATAGAGGACTTACCCCTAGCAGATAATGTCTATGTATTAGATAATTATCTTGCACCAAATTTACATAGAGCATTAGACGACTATTTGTCTCATTGTTCATGGCAAAAAACAAATGAAGTGAAAGGTGGAGACGGTTCATGGAATACACCTAGAGGTGGATTACCAAATCACCAACTATGGGGAGCTTCTTTTATAGTAGGACATAACCAACGAGACGGTCATTATAATGGTGCAGACGGATATCCAAATCATATGGCAAGGTGGTTAAATAGAAAACTACAAACCGATTTTGGATTTACATGGACTAAGTTTCAATATGCTGGTGCAAATTCACAGACACATGGTCAAAATGGGACTTGTCATAGTGATTGTGCAGCTTGGGACGAATGGAATATTTCTTTCTTATATTATACTAATCAGTTTTGGAATCCAAACTGGGGTGGTAAATTAAGATTCTATAACAACCATGTGGCTGGTGGAATATTAGAATATATGGACGAATATGAAATAGGTTCAGTTGATTTTAAACCAAATAGATTACTCATGTTTGACGGAAGAATACAACATGGAGCTGAGGCACCCTCAGAAAAAGCAAAATATATAGATAGAAGGTCAATTGTCATCAGAGGTGACGAGTGTAGACTTTTGAATAAGGAAGATAGATATGCCAACCATTGAGTTTAGAACATTTCATGATAAGTCACATGATTTATTCAGACCAGTTGCAGCTAAAGACTTACAACCTGATTGGTGGAGGAAAATGAAGATACGAGTCGACCACAGAGGTCGTGTCGTACAGACTATAAAATCATGTCCTTCAATGTTAGATTGGTTAACAATGGGATATTACATTGTTGCATCAGAAGATATTCCGATTAGAAATGGAAGTGATTGGGATTGGCCTGACGGTGGTGAAAGATTTACTACAGAGGAAATCTCAAACTTTTCTTCTTCACACCCTTCTTCACAACTCGTAGATAGTATAACATATGACGGTGCAGACGGGACTGTTAATGATGCATTCAAGATAACTAATTTTTGGAATATTAAAACACCGCCTGGCTATTCTGTTTTGTTTCTAGACCCCTTTTTGTTTGAGAATAAATTTTTTAGTTGTTGGCAAGGTGTTATAGATACCGATAAATTTAATGTTAACATGGATAATGCACAATGTATTTTTTATCCAAAAGTTAAACATTCGTTTGTAATAGAAAAGAATACACCTCTTGTTCAGGTGTTTCCCTTCAAGAGAGAGGAATGGGCTGCAACATATTTCTTTGCAGATAGTCAACAATGGTTTCAGAATCATGCAATTCATGATGACTCCATGCAAAAATGGCAGAGGTCTATGGAATTACAAAATCAAGATGGGTCTCCGAATGACAAACTAAATATAGGTGGATACAGGAATGCAAAGATGTGGCAACCAAAGAATAAATTATATAAAAAACCCGAAGAGGTAAACCCACCACCCGAATGTCCTATGCATAAAAAAGACTTTAAGGACAAACAAGGTGAGTTAATAGATTTGAATTGGGACGGTTCGGAGTCTAAAAAATTAGATAGAGAATAGATTATGAGTGTTAGATTATTGTTCCCTACAATGTTATGGAAATACAACCTAGTAGAGGAAGGATTAATAACGGAAGAATATCTATGTCAGTTAAAAGATGACATGGACGGTTTGAGAAAAAAAGACCCCGTAGGTCGTTTTGTATCAAATGCACATAGTGGTTGGCAATCGAATGACGGCACAGAGAACAGACCTATTTGGCATAAACTTTATAGAATAGTTCAAGACAAGTTTAATCATGAGGTATTACCTTTTCATAATATAAACACAGAAAAAGTTCAAGTATCAATGGGTAATATGTGGATGAATATTAACACACCTGATGGTGCATGGAATAGACCACATAGACATAATGGTTGTTGGTATAGTGGTGCATTCTATATTCAAGCAGAAGGAGGAGAAGGGGATATTCTCTTTACAGATAAAAATGACCAAGCATTACATAACTTCCCTCACAATTCTAAAGTAAGTGATTTAGCTAAAGAAACTCCCATTTCAGGCACACTTCTTTTATTTCCTAGTGGATTAGTCCACATGGTTGAACCAAATTTTAGTAATAAATCTAGATATAGTGTTGCATTTAATATGGTTGACTATCGTTTATCAAATGAGTTCATAGTTCCACCTACTAAAGAAACTCCTGATTGGAATCTTTTTGAGATAGACGGAGACCAATTAAAGAAGTAGTTTCCATAAATAACAATATGGAAATCACTATATCACCTTACATAATATGGAATCTTATCATAACGGTAATCATAGCACCGTTAGGTTTTTTAATTCGTAATGTATTATCAGAACAAAAAAGACTAGATATTCTCGTCAATAAAACTAGAGAAGAGATTGCGAAAGACTATGCCACTAGGGAACAGATAGAGGCTGATTTCGTAAGGATTCAGAACACTTTAAACAAGATTGACGAAAAACTTGACCGTCTTCAACATAAAACTTACTTCCAAGAATAAAAAAGGTATAAATAGTAGTATACGAGAGGAATACTACTATTATGGCAACACCGAACAGTAAAGCAACATTAAAAGAATACATTAAGAGAAAACTGGGAGCTCCTGTTCTAGAAATCAATGTGGACGATGACCAGTTTGATGACAGAATTGACGAAGCCGTTCAGTATTTCCAAGAGTACCATTATGACGGTTCTATCCGTGTATACTTAAAACATCAACTAACTTCTGATAATCTAGTGACTATGAGGTCAGACGAGACCTTCACAGAGACTTCAGCTGGTACTCACGCATACACAGACCAACAAGTAAAACAACAACAAAATTATATCGTATTACCTGAGTTTGTTCTTGCAGTGAATAGAATTTTCCCATTCACTGATAAACACAATCTCAATATGTTTGACCTTAGATATCAATTAAGGTTGAATGATTTATATGATTTGTCTGCAACAAATATATTGTATTATAACATGGTACAAGAACACATTTCTTTATTAGACAATATACTTGTCGGACAAGTTCCTATTAGATACAAACAACATATGAATAGATTGTATCTAGATGCAGATATAGAAGCTCTGAATGCAAACGAGTTTCTTATCATTGAATGTCATAGAAAAATAGACCCTAATGATTTCACAGATATCTATAATGACATGTGGTTGAAAAGATATGCAACTGCATTAGTCAAATATCAGTGGGGAGAAAACTTATCTAAATTTCAAGGGATTACTTTGCCAGGCGGAATAACTTTAGATGCCTCGGAAATGAAATCTCAAGCACAAGAGGAAATAACAAAATTAGAGGAAGAGTCAAGATTAAATTATGAACTTCCAATCATGGACTTAATGGGGTAATAAATGCCTACAAATGTATTTTTTAACCATGCAGTAGCAACTGAACAACATCTTGTAGAGGATTTGATTGTTGAGTCACTTAGAATGTATGGACATGATGTCTTATATCTACCAAGACAAATAGTAGAAGAAGACACAATTTTTACGGAAGATGTACAGGCCACATTCGGTGACGCCTATTCCGTTGAAATGTATCTTTCGAATGTTGAAGGTTATGAGGGACAAGAGGATTTAGCCACTAAGTTTGGTGTCGATATTAATGACGATGCCGAATTCATAATGAGTGTAAGAACATGGGAGAGATTTGTTTCCCTTGATTCAAACCTTGTAGTTTCTGCAAGACCTAACGAAGGTGATTTGATTTACTTCCCTATGACAGGTCATTTATTTGAAATCAGATTTGTTTCAGACCCCGACCCATTCTATCAATTAGGAAAAATATATGTTTTCAAAATGCAAGTATCCCTATTCGAATACAGTGGAGAGGATTTCGATACTGGTACTTCTGCAGACTTAGTAGAAGCAGACCAAGCTTACACAATCGAACTCACAATGACTGGTTCAGGAAACTACACTCATGGAGAGAATTTAACTACTGTTATTGACGGAGTCACAACGACAGTTGGAGAGGTTGTACTATGGCAACCACAAGCAAATAAACTTACAATTAAGGATAACACTAAGACACTACAAATTGGAGATGTACTCACGGGTGTGACTTCTACAACTGCTAGACCTATAGGAAGTATTGTAGATGTTCTAACATTTGAGAACTTATCTTCTGCACAAAATAAAGACTTCGAAGATAAGGATAGTAATTACTTAGACTTTAGTGAAGTGAATCCTTTCGGTGAACCATAATGTTCGGAACTTTTTTCTACAACGAAACTATTAAAAGGTCGATTTCTGTATTCGGTACTTTGTTCAATAATATACACACGAGCAAAATAAAAGCAGACGGAACAGTATTGTCTAAAAATTTAGTTCCAATATCTTATGGGCCAAAACAAAAGTTTCTATTAAGATTACAAGACGATGTTAAAGCAAAAGACGGGAATGTCACTTCTATATCTTTACCTCGTATGGCTTTTGAATTGACAGGATTTGAATATGACGCGTCAAGACAACAAAATAAACTTATCAGAACTCAGAAAACAGTTTTAGAAACTTCTGATGTTGGAAAGAGAGGTTTTCAATATCAACCAGCACCATACAATTTAACCTTTACATTATCGATATTATCAAAGAATGCCATAGACGCATTACAGATAGTAGAACAAATACTTCCATACTTTCAACCTGAATATACAGTATCAATGAAAATGGTTGATAGTATGAGTGAGGTAAGAGATGTACCAATCTTTTTAAATTCTGTTGCAATGGACGACCAATACGAAGGTGAATTTGTAGAAAGAAGAGTTATAGAATACACATTAGAATTTACTATGAAGACATACTTCTTTGGCCCTGTTTATACTGGAGAGGTCATTAAGAATGTTATTGAAAGAGATTATATAAACGATAGTGTTGCAGCTGGATTTACATCAACAGAAATTAATAATTCAGGATTGGTTAAGGAAGTCAAACACTACGAACCAGCCTTCGCTGCAAGGTCAAATGCAGTAGTCAACTCAAATACAGTCACTTTTCCAAGTGCAATAAATAGTAAGATAAGTGTTGGAGACGAAGTATTTGGTACAAATCTAACAACGAATCCAACAATTTCAAGTATTGCAAGTGATAAATTATCGATTGTATTAAGTAATCAAGTTAATTTTAGTGCAAACACAAACTTGAAATTCGTAGGTTCTGTTGACCCAAGTGATACATTTGTGGTTGCAGAAACAGTGACTTTTTATGATGAGGGTGGTGGTAATACATTTGAAGAAGACACCGCTAGTGATGGATAATTATGGCAAAAGAAATAGACCAAAAGTTAGATAATCTTCTAGATATCAACTCTGATATCAAACAAGAAACCCGATTAGTTAAATTACCTGATAGGGACAAGAATATCGAATCAGACTACAGATATGCTAGAGAGAACCTATATGACCTCGTAGAACGCGGTCAGGACGCTATAGACGGCATATTAGAACTATCCAAGGAGACAGAACACCCTCGTGCATATGAGGTTGCTGGACAACTCATAAAGACTGTATCCGAAACTGCAGAAAAGTTAATCGACATACAGAAGAAGTTGAAGGACTTAGAGAAAGAAGATAGTTCAGTAAGAACTCAACACAATCACTTATATGTCGGTTCGACAAGTGAATTGCAGAAGTTCTTAAAAAAGGAGTCTAAGAAAGATGGAAATTCAACCTAACGAATACAACCCGATACCGATACCCGAAGTCACAGAAGGAGAACCATTTTGGTTATTAGCTCTAGGTCATTTAACTAGACACAACTCAAAAATATTTCAATTAGATACTTCAAAGTACGACGCATACGAAACATGGATAAGAGATAATGTCAAAGATAAAACAGTATGTGTATTGGGAACTGGTGTAGGAACTTTATTACACCTTGCAGATTATTACGGTGCAAAAAAATGTATAGGATTAGATTCTGATAATTGGATATGTGTTTATTTAAAAGGTTTGTATCCACATATGGAGATACATAATTCTAATTATTACAAAGTAGAATGGCCAGAAGCAGACATATATTTACACAATGGTTGTACACAAACATTTTTACAGAGAGCAGAAAATTTAAATAAGAAAGTATTTCCACCTGTTTGTAATATAGAACTTGTTATGAAAACAAGAGACGATTTAATTACAGACGGTGTTATGGATTTTTCAGATACACATGCAAGAGCGTATCAAGAACTTGGTAGGATAAATGGTTAAACCAGTAAACGAAGGATACTTAGGGAACACCCTCATTAAAAGAGCTGGTGTCGAGACTCAGTATACCGAGGAAGAACTGAATGAATACATGAAGTGTTCAAAAGACCCTACACATTTTATTGAACAATATACACAAATTATATCACTTGACGAAGGTATGGTTCCTTTTCAACTTCGTGGATATCAAGAAGACCTCATAAACTTCTATGACGAAAATAGATTCAATGTTGTTCTTGCAAGTAGACAGAGTGGTAAATCTATCACTTCGTGTGCATACTTATTATGGTATCTCTTATTTCACCCCGAAGTCACCGTGGCTGTTCTTGCAAACAAAGGTGCAATTGCAAGAGAAATGATTGCAAGAATCGTGACCATGTTGGAGTCTGTACCATTTTTCTTACAGCCAGGCGTCAAGATTCTTAACAAAGGTTCGATAGAATTTGCAAATGATTCAAAAGTAGTTGCAGCTGCAACGAGTTCTAGTTCGATTCGTGGTATGTCAATCAACTTACTATACTTGGACGAGTTTGCATTCGTAGACGATGCAGATACATTCTATACTGCAACATATCCCGTAATCACCTCGGGTAAAGATTCAAAGGTTATTATTACTTCTACTGCAAACGGTGTGGGTAATATGTTCCATAAGATATATGAATCTGCAGTACACGGACAATCAGAATACAAACACTTTATAATAAACTGGTATGATGTGCCAGGCAGAGACGAAGAATGGAAAGAAATGACCATTGCAAACACATCAGAAGCTCAGTTTGAACAAGAATATGGAAACTCATTCTTAGGTACTGGTAATACATTGATAAATGCAGATACCTTGTTAGGTCTCAAAGCATGGGAACCTGAATGGAATAGAGATAATATAAATGTATATAAGAGACCTATACAGGGTCACGAATATATTTGTACAGTAGATGTTGCAAAAGGAAGAGGTATGGACTATTCAACCTTCTCCGTGTTTGATGTATCTACGAAACCTTTTGAACAGGTTTGTACTTATAGAGACAGTATGATAAGTCCCATGCTGTTTCCCGATATTATAAATAAGTATGTAAAAGCATATAATGAAGCATTAGTCATAATAGAAAATAATGCAGAGGGTGGTATGGTTGCAACTCAGTTGCACTATGACATAGAATATCCAAATGTCTTTACCCAAGGTCAACTCAAAGC
Source organism: Flavobacteriaceae bacterium (assembly GCA_002702875.1). Classification (GTDB taxonomy): domain Bacteria; phylum Bacteroidota; class Bacteroidia; order Flavobacteriales; family Flavobacteriaceae; genus TMED220. The sequence goes on along the minus strand of PACV01000026.1, from coordinate 2,411 downwards.
AGAAGATATTGGGGTCACTGTAAATAAAAAGATAAAAAGGATTGGGTGTTCTACTCTCAAAGAATTATTAGAGGAAAACAGACTAAATGTTATAGACAGAGCTACTATAACAGAACTCATGACTTTTGTCACGAAGGGTAATTCTTTCGAAGCTGACAGAGGATACCATGACGATATGGTTATGAATCTCGTATTATTCAGTTGGTTTATTACCACTGAATACTTCTATAATTTAACGGATACACAGGTCAAAAACTTGTTATACGCAGAACAACAGAAGTTAATAGAAGACGATGTATTACCCGCGGGGGTGTTTGGAGAGGTAAAACCCGAGGAAACTACCTTTGTAGACGACCAAGGAGACCGTTGGTTCACTAAAGATATGTCAAATGAGATGAAATGGTAGTTCATTAGAGTTAGCGAAGTTATAAATAAAACAGTAAACAACTTTTACATTAACAGGAGAAAAATATGGCATTTCAAGTATCACCAGGCGTTCAGGTCAAAGAAATAGACTTGACAAATGTTGTGCCTGCAGTTTCTTCCACTGTTGGAGGATTCGCGGGTGCGTTCAGATGGGGCCCTGTTGATGAAGTAGTATCAGTTTCAGATAGTCAAGGTTTAGTAGATAATTTCTATACACCTGCCGATACAAACGCAGGTGCAGAGGATTTCTATTCTGCAGAGGCTTTCTTAAGATATGGTTCATCATTAAAAGTTGTTCGTGTTGCAAGTGCAGATGCTTATAATGCAAACAACGGTGGAGACACTGATGCAAGCATCAAGAATCTAGACGCATACCAATCAGGTTTTGAAAGTGGTGGTGCAGCTGGAACTATAGGTACATTTGCTGCAAAATATCCAGGCGCAATTGGAAACTCACTAAAAGTCAGTGTTTGTGCATCACCTGATGCATACTTCAATGATAATGTGACAACCTTAGACGCAGAAGAAGCTGCTGGTCAAACAGTGATTAGTGTGACTTCTGAAAGTGGATTCCAAATCAGAGATATTGTCAGATTTGGTACTGACACTCAAGAATACAGAGTGACAGCAACTGCAACAGGAACAATAACCATAGAAGCCCTTAATCAACCAGCTGGAACTGGTCTAGTTAGCACAGTTGCTAACTCAACACAAGTTCACAGATATTGGGAGTTTTATAATCAATTTGATAAAGCTCCAGGCACATCTGTATCTGCAAGTGCAGTATCAGGTAGTGCAGACGAAATTCATGTAGTAGTCGTAGACGAAGACGGAAGTATTACAGGTAAACAACACGAAGTTCTAGAAACTTACGGGTTTGTTTCATGTGCTTCAGACGGAAAAGATTCACAAGGTGGGTCTAATTACTACAAAGAAGTAATTAATAATCAATCAAAATGGGTATGGTGGACAGGTCACTCAACCTCAACTCACGCAGCTGCAAACTCAGTAACAACACACTTAGATTCAGCTTCAACTGCGTTCTCAAGACCTTCTGCACCAATTAACTCTTCACTTGCAAACGGTTCCGATGGAGCTCAACATACAGCAGGTCAGAAGTATGGTGCATATGTGGACTTATTCGGAGACGCAGAAACAGTTGATGTTTCATTCTTGATTGTAGGTTCTACTAGAACAGACAATGCAAATGAGGCAGACCACAACACTATAGTTAACCAAATTATCCAAGTAGCAGAAAGTCGAAAAGATTGTATGGTTGTTGCATCACCTAAGAAAGTATCAGTAGTAAATGTATCTTCAGAATCTACTCAATCAAGTCAAGTAATTCAAGACTTTGCAAATGTAACTTCAAGTTCATATGCAGTCTTAGATTCAGGTTGGGTATATCAATATGACAGATATAACGACAGATATTGTTGGGTGCCAGGCAACGGACATACAGCAGGACTTATGGCAAGGTCAGATTTATTGAGAGACCCATGGTTCTCACCAGCAGGATTCTCAAGAGGTCAATACTTAGGGATTACAAAACTTGCATTCAACCCATCGCAATCATCTAGAGATGATTTATACAGTGCAAGAATCAATCCAATAGTAACATTCCCAGGCCAAGGAACAGTTCTTTTCGGAGACAAAACTGCATTAACATCACCTTCAGCATTCGATAGAATCAATGTCAGAAGGTTGTTCATCGTATTAGAGAAAGCAATTGCAACTGCAGCTAAATCACAACTCTTTGAATTCAACGATGCATTCACAAGAGCACAATTTAGGGCTGCTGTAGAACCTTTCCTAAGAGATGTTAAGAACAGACGAGGTCTAACAGATTTCACAGTATTATGTGATGAAACAAACAATACCGATTCAGTCATAGACAGAAACGAATTTGTATGTTCTATCTTCGTGAAACCTGCTAGAAGTATTAACTTTATCACTCTTAACTTCGTGGCTGCAAGGTCAGGAGT
>PACV01000025.1 GCA_002702875.1 Flavobacteriaceae bacterium | reverse complement strand
GAAAACATAACCGTTATCACCGTTAGCAGTACCTTCTTCTACGAATACGAAAGCACCACCTGATAATTCTGAAGGTTGGTCTTCCGGAGTTGCTCTTGTCAATACCCAATTAGCAGAACCAGAACCTACGGTTGTTACAACATAGATACCGTTATGAGCTGCATTTGTTTGGTCTTTGACTAATACTCTATCACTTGCTGATAAAGTTACGCCGTCAATTGTTAAAGCGGCTTGAGAGCCAGAGTTTGTTAATGTTGCACCTACACCGGCAGTACCGTTTGAGTAGGTTGCTGATAGGTTGGCAGTTGTACCAACTCTACATGATGGTTTAGTATCTAAACCTTGAGCGACTTGGTCAACATATGCTTTGTTAGCTAATGATTGTGATTGAAAGCCCGCTCTATCTTCGTAACCTGAAGGAACTATCACCGTGCCTGTGCCGTGTGGAGATAGATTGATGTCCTTGTTACTAGCTGTTGTTTGTACCGTTTGACCATTAATTGTTATATCGTCAACAACTAATGAAGTTAATCCTGCAATATCAGTTGTAGTTGCACCTAGTGTTAAAGTAGATGAACCTAATGTTAATGTAGGATTTGCCAGATTAGCGTTTGATATAGCCGCTGAACCTGATAAGTTTGAATTTGTTAATGCTGTTGCATTGATAGTTACGGTATTGTCTGTAATAACAGCCTGCATACCAGAACCACCAGCAAATGTTAAAGTTTCAGCAGTATTGTAAGTATCTGTTCCTGAATCACCCGCTAAATCTATAAACTGATTTACGGTAGCGAAACCTAAATTTCCACCACCATCTGTTTTTAAAAATTGGCCTGCCGAACCATCACCACCAGGAAGTGTGAAAGTTACGGTATTTGCCATTGCGTTAGGAGCTTTTAGTCCTACGAAATTTGTTCCGTTGTTTGTTCCTTCGTTTATTTTGATTGTACCGCCGGTACTTGCGCTGTTACCGACAATTACCTCATCTATTGCTTTGTTTGCGTCTGCAATTAAAGCTGAGTTAGCAGTTAATGTTCCTGCGACATGGTCTAATAACGCTGTAAAATATTTACCACCGATAATATCTATACTATTTGCGTCACCATTACCATCAACACCACCTGTTCCTAGATAAAGTCTATCACCGCCGTTACCTTGCGTACCTGTTCCAAAAGTATAGGCAGCTTCTCCTAATTTCAGCGTACTCGGTGATGTAGTACCTGAACTTCTTTTTATTTGAATTATTGTTGCCATTTATTAAAAACTCCCACAATTAAATAACAGCGTACCAGTTGAGGTTATAATTTCGGTTCTTGTAACAAACTTTCCATCACTTGACCTATACTGCAATAAAGCACCATCATCTAAATTGGTCGTATCAACATCACCTAATAGTTTTAATTGTAATGTACTATTAGAAGCTGCTTGAGCGGAAGGCAAAGTTACCGATACTTTTTCTGGTCCCGCTGATGTATTTACATTTATTTTTGCTGTAATATCAGGCATTATGCTCTCCCTCGTCTATATTTATAAGATTTATGTCGTTACATTAGGTCTGACATTAATCACACCCTCTATAACTCTGGTCACATTTCCAGTACCAGTTTGTTCAATTTCTAAATCATAGACATATCTACCGTCATCTAAAGCAGCTGTCTGAGCAGCTGATAGAGATAGAGATACAACACCTGTGGTTGCGTCACCAGCAATTGTGCAAGTAAAGTCTGTTCTTGTTCTTGTTGAAGAATAACCTTTTGCCATTTTTGCTCTTGCTGTATAACCTGTAAGATTAAATGCGTTGGCATTTGCGTCTTTTACGGTAACATCCGAGGTAAAATTAGCACCTTGGTCTATTGTGAGGTTTGCAATGGCAGCCATTTTATTTTGTCTTTATCTCTTCTTTTGCTTCTTCTTTTAATAAATCTACGATTTTTTTATTAAAGTGTTCAGTTAGAACTTCAATTTTCTCTAATTCAAGATTTAGTCTAGTTTTGTTTACTTGTAATTCTTGCCTAGAGGTTATATAATTTCTCAATTCAGGACTGAATTTAGAGTCATCATACTCTTTTCCATCTATTACTATAGCCATAAAAAATACTCCTTTTAATACTATTTATACGACTTGGCATTGACTTTTTTGGCGAAACATGATATAAATAAATGTATGAATATAACGCCGTTGTTTGCGATTGCTTTGTTATTACCTAGTCTAACAAGAAATCATAATATTCAGTACAGCGTACCACTATCCTTAATGTTAGTGAAAGATGTATTTTTAGGATTTCACGGACTTATGATACCAGTATATAGTTGTTTACTGATATTTGTTCTCCTAGGAAGATATATAAGTAATACTATATTAGCAACATTTTTAGGTGTTCTTATTTGGCACATTGTTGTCAACTTCGCTGTGTGGTTATCATATGGCGGCAACTTACTACAAATTTATATTCAAGCGATACCTTTTGATTTGAATTTATTGGTATCTACCTTGATATGTGTTATGATTGGAAAATTATGTATAAAATATTATTATCATTATTTGTATTACTAATTAGTTTTACAGCAAAAGCAGATGATTGTAGAGGCGATAGACCTCAATATGATGAACAAGGCAATCTTATAATTTATATCTGCAAATCATTTATTAGAAACTCTAGCGACCTTACACACAAAACATATTCATATGAAGTTGTTTCGCCAGATAAAAATTCAATTCAAAAAGTATCTTCTTTAAATGTTGTACAATCTGGACCTGACGGACAATTGACATCAACATTTACAAGAGGTACAAATTCAAATCATACTCTAATTACTTTGAATGGCATATCTATTCAGGATAATTCTACTCCTAACGGTACGGAAGATTTATTTGCTCATAGTTTTTTAGGTGTTAGTCATGTTGAAGTAATAAAAGGACCTATGGGTAGTATTTACGGACCTAATGCTATTGGTGGTGTAATCAATATGGTAACTCAAGCAAACGGAGATAATTATATTGAATTATCAGGTGGTAGTTTTGGTCATAAAAAACAAATTATTAAATTAGGTAAAGCAGATTATTCAAAAGGTTTTATTATAGACTTTAGAATTGAAAATGAAACTGCTGATGGTATTTCAGTTGTTGATGGTACTGAAAAAGATGGCCTGTCTGATAGAAACTATATATTTCAAATAGAAAAGTTTTTAGGCAATTGGGTATTAAAAACAAATTTAATACAAACTAATAATAAATCTGATTTAGATAAATCTACTGACTACACAAATTATACTTCCGATTGGGACTTTAACAATCAATATATTTCTTTACAAAGTAAAGATACAGAGTTTTCATTTCAAAAGACTAAACATAAAAGAACATATGACGACCAAGGCACAAAAGATATTTACAATTCTGACCAAGAAACATTTATCGCTAGTCATACATTTCACTTAAATAATGATATTGATATGACCACAGGTTTTGAACATAACCTACAAGAAATAGATTTTGATACTAACATAGCAGGTTATGATTCTAATGTAGATAAAGAAAGACATAATCATGGTTATTGGTTTAATATTGACAATCAACTTGACAATGGTGTTTTTGTTCACACAGGTTTAAGACACGATACACCTAATACATTTGACGACCAAACAACTGGCAGAATTGCAATTGAAAATAATGGTGTTCATATTAGTTATGCTACTGGTTACAAAGCACCTACGGTCTATGAGATGTATGGTAAAAACAATTACGGATTTTTAGGTAATGAAAATCTTATACCTGAAAAATCAAGAACATGGGAGATTGGTATAAAAGAAGATGATATGTCATTTGTTTATTTTGAGTCTGAAATAGACAATCTTTTAAAGTATGAAAGTAATACTTATGTTAATGATACAAAAACAAGTGAACAACATGGTTTTGAATTAAACAATAGATACAACTTTGAACAAATACAATTTCATAATAAATTATCTTATACGGTGTCTAAAGACGGCGATGGTAAAGACCAATTAAGAAGACCTAACTGGCAAAATACTGCAACAATGTATTACAATAATTTCTATGTTGATTGGAACTATTATGGTAAACATAAAGATATTGACGCTTCAACATATGCAAGAAAAGATATGAAAGCAGTTGATACTATTGATATAGGCTATAATATTACTAAAGATAATACAACATTCTTTTGGAGTATAAACAATTTATTTAATGAAAGATATGAAAGACCAGATGGTTATAATCAATATGATAGAAACATTAATATAGGATTTAGAAAACACTTTTAACTTTGATATTGTAGTTTATCAAACTTTTCAATCTTATCTAATGCATGTTTATTAAACTTATAACCCATTTGTTGACCTACTTCAAATACTTTTTTAAATCTTACAAGTCTTATATCATAATTTGATATATCATTTTTCCAATGAAAACCCTCTGTATCATATAAATCTCTATGGTCAAAATCTAATGGTGTATTTTTATAAGTTAACATCATATGGGGAGATACGCTAATATATTTTGCATATTTTTTGTATCTCCTCAATAATTGTAAAGTTTCTTCAAAATCTTCTTCCGTTTCTGTAGGGTAACCAACTATTAGTAACATCTTCATTTTTATTTTTCTATCACCTAGATTTTTCATAAAATAATCTATATCTTCGTTAGAGAATTTTTTTCTCATGTGGTCTCTAACTTTCTCACTACCTGATTCTATACCCATTGTCAAACCGTTACAACCAGAGTTTGCTAAATTATCAAAGTCTTCACTAGAAAAAGTCTTTGCACCTCTAACAATAAATTGTCCGTTCCATTGTACTTTCTTATCTCTACTTGCCAACTCTTTACACATATCTCTAAAATGTTTCATAGAACCATTAACTAAAGAATCAGAAAAACCTATCTTTTTTAATCCTGTTTTTTCTGCGACTTCGTGCATTTCATCTGCTATTTTTTTACCTGTCTTCCACCTATATTTCGGCCATATTGTCATCACATCACAAAAGGTACATTTTCTAACACAACCTCTTGAACCGGATATAATAGCTGTATCGTAATCATGTTTACACATTACATCTGAATAATCAGGTGGTGGTAAATCTTCTATGTTTTCTATTTGTTGTGGTGGTTTTCCGTTAATACCAGGATAATCTAAATTGCCATTTAAAAATTCTACTAATGCATATTCACCTTCGCCTACTACAAAATGTTTTCTAGGCCAAAAAACATCTACGCCTGAACCACCAAATAAAACATTATCGTATTTTTCACCTAATTTTAATGCGTCATCTTTTTGCAAATATGAAAATACAGATATGCCTAACCACTTAAATTTGTATTGAGATATTTCTTTGTGAATATTATCTAAAGTATCAAGTTGATTGCCGTCAATTACTTTTATTTTAAAACCTTTTGTTTCAAGATAACCTTTTAAGAAAGCCGGACCTGGAGCAGGTTTATCTCTATCCATACCAGGAAGAGAAGTAATAACCATGTCGTACATCTATTGAAATGCGCCAACAATATGAATACGGTCTATCTTTGAACAATTTAAAGCAGTATGTTTTTGAGTCGTGTCAATAACATACGCCGTACCATCTGCCGGTAAATGCACCCTCTCATCACCCAATAATAAAAAACAATGTTTATGTGTTTCTATGGGTATATGTAATCTTTTTGTTTTATCGTTATGCCAGTAGTAACAAGTTTTTGGTTTCATCTTCATCAATCTTGTTCTAACTAGTTTATGTTCTTCTAATATACCGTTAATGTAAGGTATATCAAATAAAGGAATATTATATTTATTTTCTGTTTCATCTACTACTAGATAGTTTTGGCCGATAGTTGGTTCTATCGGGTCCATATCTTTTGATGAACCTTGTAAGTATATTTGGTTCTTATACCATGGTAATGTTGTTAATTCTCTTTTTATTATTTCTAAATCGTATCTCATTAATATCCTACTAGCATAAAACGATTAAATTTATCGTCAATTCTCTTTTCTAAACTATTTATTATATTCATCTTAATCGACCATTTGAATTCGCTTAAGTTTCTTTTACAATTCACATGTTCATTAAGACCATAATAGTCGTTACTCTGTAAGACCACAAATGTTTTATTACTTCTATTGAGACCTACTTTTTTTCTTTTTGCTATAAAATCATTTATTGTTTTATCTGTTATGTGTTCACATGAGGTACAAATAATTATATCAAATTTTGCTGGGTCAAACTCTTCTATAGTTTGTGTTTCAAACTTTACTTCAGGATAAAGTATTTTGCCAATCTCAGCACATTTCGGATCCATATCAAACGATACAACTTTTTCATCTGTATATTCTCTTAACCTATCTGCTAATTGACCATACCAACCAGCTGCCACACATATTTTAGGATTATTCATCAATTCTAGTTTTGGTTTTATAGTATCTACTAACCACTCTTTACTCATCACTTGATTAGAATTTACAGAATTCACAATAGATTTTACATCTTTATTATTAGTTACTTTACCTATAACTCTTAATAAATCCATGTCTTCGGTAATTTCATTACCAATAGATTTAGATATTGCTTTTAAAATACTTTTCATACCACGGTTTTTCAAATTTGTTATTAGCTGTAAGCAATTGTTTCTTTTTCATATCTTCACCTCTTTGATTAAACAAATAGATATCATAATCGTATTCATAATTTATTGTCTGAATAGAACAAAAACCATCGCTTTCTTCATATAGTTTGTAATCTTTTATATTCTCATAAATGAATTGGTCCATACCTCTTCTATACTTAAATAAATTATACTCCGGGTCTTTCATAAACTCGTCATGTATCCAAGAGTTATCACCTTGCCAAGACATGATAGAGGAGTTTAAAGGTGTATGATATTCAGGTCGCCACCATGCTGAACACAATGTAAAGTCTTTTCTTAAAAAATTATTTACATCACCTTTTATTAATATGTCTAAATCAAAATAAATGTTTTGACCATCTTTAAACTTTTCAAATATTAATAACTTATTAAATACTCCTCTTTCATCATCATACCTATTCTCTCTCATCACCTCAAACTTATCATATTTGATACCTGAATAAGTATCAATCATATGTTTTAAATTATCAACATACCACTCATCATATTTTGTTCCTGTGCATACACAAATAACCCTAATCATTTCCAAAAATCCTTAATCCACTCATCACCATGTTGGTGTATATTATTCCATACATTTGCAAAATGAACTATTTTAATTTTATCATTGAGACCATCACCTAATATCATATATTGCTCATCAAACTTATCCATATACATTTTATTATATCTTAAATTTTTATCGGGGTCTTTATCATATTTGGCAATCCATCTGCCAGGCATTTTAGATATATTACCACCTTGTTCAACTATTGTGTTATACACATAATTTTGTTCTCCATAATATTTGTAATCTACCGTTTTATTTTTATAGTAATATAACTGCCAATATTCTGGTCTTGCTTTAAATTTGTCCCAAACATATCTTAATGTACCTGATTTAAATTTATACCAACCACCGTTTATTGGAATGTTTTTATCATTAGTTGTCCACCACTTTGAATAAGAAACTAATTCACCTGGTTTTACAGGATAATCAATCATTTTTGTAATATCACTTACAATAACTTGGTCAATATCAAGAACAATAATGTCACCATCACCTATAAACTCTTCATCAAAAAATTGTAATTTATGCCAATGTCTTTTCACTTCCGTATTTTTCGGTAAAGGTATTACTCTATCTGCCTTTACATTAGGATTATCTGAATAACATACAAACTCAAATTCGCCTTTGTAATTTGCTTTTAATCCGTTGTACAATTTTTCAATATAATCTGGCGTGTACATGGGACCTGTTTTATCTTTAAATTCAGGACTTACTTCAGACCATTCTGTACTTTCAAAATACAAACAACATATTCTAATCATCTTCTAATCTTTCTTTTTCTCTATCTTTCCACTTAAATTTTTCTTTATCTTCTTTCCACTTTTTATTATCTTCACCTGGGTCATGCCATTTTACACTATCACTATCTTTTAATACTGCTGATAATGGGTGATTTTCAATTAATCTATCAGGTCTGCCTGTATTAAACCAAACATTACCCTCATTTTTCCAAAACTCTTTTTTTCTAGGTCTATAAAAATTAATCTTTTTAGCACCTTTTTGTTTTAACATTATGACTAAAGAATTAAATAATGTCAACTCTCTATCAACAACCCAATTATGATTATAAAAATGATGTACATATTTTAAATATCTTGATTTATATTTTGACCATTTATATTTTTCCCAAAAATCATAGAGGTGATTATTGATACTAATATGGTCATCATAATAAAATGCCCACTTAACATCTTCATATTTTCTGTCTTGATTTCTAGGTCTATGAACTAGCGTAATTATACCTTGATAATATTTTGGTCCTAAATCACTCATCATTTCAAAACTATCCCACGGCACCGTATAAACATTTACTATACTAGGAACTTTTTT
>PACV01000024.1 GCA_002702875.1 Flavobacteriaceae bacterium | reverse complement strand
TGGAAAAATAATTTATTTGTAGGATCTCTTATATTCGAATACTTAGAAAGAATTGTTTTAGACGGTTCAAAAGTAGTTGAAAGGATTAAAGTTTTAGATAAAATAGGAAGAGTTAGAAATGTTGTTGAAAGTCCAAATGGATTTTTATATATAGGAGTTGATGGAAAAGGAATTATTAAAATTTTACCTAATTAATTACAAATGAAGTTTTTAATTATAATTTACTTTATAACCTCCTTCTTTTTTTTAAGTCAAAGTTTTAAGACTAAGGAGCAAAGTATTAAAGATGGATATGAAATCTATCAAGATTTTTGTCTCAGATGCCATATGTCTGAAGGTGAGGGTTCAAAAGGAATTCCGCCTTTAGCTAAATCTGACTATCTTTTTAATGATATTGAAAACAGTATTCATGTTGTAAAAAACGGAATGAAAGGAGAAATTATAGTTAATAATGTTAAGTATAATAATGTTATGGAAAGCCCTGGACTAGACGATGAGGAAGTAGCTGACGTTATGAACTATATTTTAAATTCATGGGGAAATTCATATGATAAATTAATTACATATGAAGAAGTTTTAAAAATTAAATAATTTTCTAAAGATCAAAAATAAATTCAAAAATCTTATATCTCATTTTAAATTTCATAGATCCTTCTATTTGATTGTTAGTTTTTTTTTTATTTTTTGGATGATATTTCTAGATACTCACTCCTTAAAAACCCATTTTAATCTCAATAAAGAGATTGATGAATTAGAAAATCAAAAAGAAAATATCAGTAAAATGATTGAAGAGGACAATGCATCTATAAAAAAGCTTCAAAAAATAGATAGTTTAGAAAGTTTTGCTAGAGAAAATTATGGATATAAAAAAGAAAATGAAACAATTTATATAATTGAAACAAATTAAAATTATAGATAGCATATAATGACAAAAGTTATTTCAATTGCAAATCAAAAAGGAGGAGTAGGTAAAACAACTACCTCGGTAAATTTGGCTGCTTCTCTTGGGATTCTTGAAAAAAAAGTTTTACTAATTGATGCTGATCCTCAGGCAAATGCTTCCTCAGGTCTTGGATTCAACTTAAATAAAGGAGAATTCGGTACTTATCAACTACTTGAACATTCAAAAAAAATTGATAATCTTATAAAAAAAACTTCATCTCCTAATTTAGATATTATCGCCTCAAGTATTGATTTAGTTGGAATTGAAATTGAACTTGTTGACAAAAGTAATCGTGAATTAATGCTAAAAAAGGCCTTAAAAAAAACAAATGAACATTATGATTATATATTAATTGACTGTCCTCCATCTTTAGGATTAATTACTGTTAATTCTTTTTCTGCATCTAATTCAATATTAATTCCAATTCAATGTGAGTATTTTGCTCTTGAAGGACTAGGAAAGCTTTTAAATACAATAAAGAGCATTCAAAAAATACATAACTCAAAACTTGACATTGAAGGATTACTTTTAACTATGTTTGATGGAAGATTAAGGCTTTCAAATCAAGTTGTTGAGGATGTTAAAAAACATTTTGGTAAAATGGTTTTTAAAACAATAATTCAAAGAAATGTAAGACTATCTGAGGCTCCAAGTTTTGGAAAAAATATAATTGAATATGATGCTACAAGTAAAGGTTCTGAAAATTATTTAAGTTTGGCACAGGAAATAATTAGAAAAAATGGATAAAAAATCAAAAAAAATTGTTTTAGGAAGAGGTCTTAACTCATTACTTGATGATTCAAATAATAAAACAGATTCAATTATAGAAAATATAATTACAAAGAATATATCAATAATTGGAAAAACCATTGAAATTGACATTGATAAGATAACTTTGAACCCAATGCAACCAAGAACTAGATTCAATAAGGAAAGTTTAAATGAATTGGCACTATCAATTAAAAATTTTGGAGTTATTCAGCCAATTACAGTATTTGAGAAGTCAAAAAATAACTTTGAATTAATTTCAGGAGAAAGAAGGGTCCGTGCTTCAAAATTAATTCAATTAAAAAAAATTTCAGCATTTGTTAAGGATGTTAAAGATTCAGAAAAATTAGAAATGGCTTTGGTTGAAAACATTCAAAGAGAAGATCTTGACCCAATTGAAATTGCAATAACCTATAATAGATTAATTAAAGAAATCAATATCACACATGAAAAATTAAGTGATAGAGTTGGTAAAAAAAGATCTACAATATCAAACTATTTAAGACTTCTAAAACTTGACCCAATTATTCAATCTGGATTAAGAGATGGATTTATTTCAATGGCCCACGGCAGAGAGTTGTCAGGAATAAAGAGTTATAAAAATCAGCTTGATTTGTATGAAAAAATTATTTCAAAAAAATTAAGTGTCAGAGAAACAGAAAAAATTGTTAGAGGGCTAAACACAAAAAAACCTTCTTTAGATTATAATAATTTAAATAACAACGCATACCAGAAAAAAATTAGTTTAATTAAAGATAGATTTGGAATCAATTTTAATTTAAAAATATCAAAGAAAGGTAGCGGTCAGATAATTATACCTTTTAAATCAAAAGTAGAATTTGATGAAATTATTAAAAAAATAAACAATGAATAAAAAATTTTTTTTTTTTTTAATATTATTATTTTCAAATTCTTTAATGACTCAGGAAATACCTAAAGATTCAATCGAAAGAAATGATTTAATTAAAATTGACCCGTTAGTTCCTTCGAGAGCTGCATTTTATTCTGCTGTTATACCTGGTCTTGGACAAATTTACACAAAAAAATACTGGAAACTCCCTCTAATATACGGGGCCATTGGTTCGTCAATATATGGTTTTAATTATAACAATAAGGAAATGAAAAGATATAGAGTTGCTTATAAAAAAAGAATAGCTGGTTATACTGACGATGAATTTTTTGGAAGGATACCCAGAGAGTCACAATTAATTGAAGGTTATAAATATCATAGAAGATACAGAGATCTTTCTGCACTTTTCTTATTGGGATTTTACTTGCTCAATATTTTAGATGCAAATATAGGTGCGCATTTGCTTCAATTTAACGTTAATGAAAATTTATCTATTTTTCCAAAAATAGATGAAAGTATTTACAATAGCCCTAACTTGGGCATTTCTTTAAATATAAATTTTAATAAAAAATGAAAATAGCATTACTTGGATATGGCAAAATGGGTAAAGAAATAGAAAAGTTATCAAAAAAAAGAGGTCATGAAATTGTTGCAATAATAGATAAAAATTTTTCAAAAGGAGAAATATCAAATGCTGATGTTTCAATAAATTTCAGTACCCCTAAAGCAGCTAAGGAAAACATATTGAATAGTTTAAAATTAAATATTCCTGTTGTTTCTGGTACTACTGGTTGGTTAGAAGATATAAATACTATAACAAATTTTTGTAAAAAAAACAATGGTGCTTTTTTGTATAGTTCAAATTTTAGCATTGGTGTAAATATATTTTTTAAAATGAGTGATATTCTATCAAAGTTAATGAACGAATATAATGACTATAAGGCCTCTATTGAAGAAACTCACCACACAAAAAAAATTGATAGTCCAAGTGGAACTGCTATAACTTTGGCAGAAAAAATAATTAATAACTCAAATTATAAGTCTTGGACATTAAAAGAAAATAAACATGACGAATTACCAATAAAAGTCAATAGGATTGGAGATGTCAAAGGAAATCATATTGTAAAATACAATTCATCGATTGATACAATTAAAATAGAACATGACGCAAAATCTAGGGAAGGTTTTGCTTTAGGATCAATAATTGCATCAGAGTGGATTATAGGTAAAACTGGAGTTTTTTCATTTAATGATGTTTTAAAAATATAGTTTATGACCCTACTTAATTTTTTTTTAATATTTATATCAGTTAACGCTTTAATTTTTATTTCAACCTTTAATTTGTTCTCAAAATCTGGTTTTAAATGGTGGCATGCAATTATTCCATTTTATAATATTTTTATTTTAATTAAAATTATTAATCGACCATGGTGGTGGATTATTTTACTTTTAATTCCAGTTATAAATGTAATCATGTATTTCGTTATAATAATTGAAATTATTAGAGCTTTTGGAAAAAATAATAATTTAGATACGGTTTTATGTTTTTTAACTCTAGGTTTATACGTAAGTTATTTAAATTTTTCAAAAAAAATCAACTTTGTTGAAAACAGAAGTCTTAGACCCAAATCTGCTGTTGGTGAGTGGATTAATGCAGTTTTATTTGCAATTATTGCAGCTACAATAATTCATGTTTATTTTATACAACCATATATAATTCCAACTGGATCTTTAGAAAAAACATTATTAATTGGTGATTTTCTGTTTGTGAGTAAATTTCATTATGGAGCGAGAGTTCCAACTACCCCTATATCTTTTCCAATGGTTCATGATACCATTCCAATAATTAAAACAAGATCTTACTTAAAATATCCACAATTACCATATTTAAGACTTCCAGGATTTCAAAAAATAAAAAGAAATGACATAGTCGTATTTAGTTGGCCTGCAGATACTGTTAGAAAATTCTTTGTCAAAGAAAAAGGTGTAAAAAAACCAATTGACAAAAAATCTAATTATGTTAAAAGATGTGTTGGTATGCCTGGGGATAATATGGAAATTAAAAAAGGTTTTGTTTTTATAAATGATAAAAAAAATAATGAAGGGTTTAGAGCAAAAGTTCAATATACATATGACATATTTAACTCCAAGGGTATTTCATCTAAAACTTTATTAAACAATAGTATAACTGAGTTTACTAGAAAGTTTAAAGTAAATCAAATTAATCAAGAATCGTATAATGCGATAAGACCTTATATAATTAGCCACCTAAATTCAAATCCAGACAATTTAATATTTTTAACTAAAGCTAATGGAATACCAATTGAATTAATTAAAAAAAATAAATTAAAAATTTCTGAAATATTAGAAACACAAAAAAAAGTTTCATTAACTGAAAATCAAAATGAAAAACTTTCAAATTTAAAAATTTTTGACAGCATTATTAAAAAAAATAATTCATCTAATCAGGCAAATTCTATTTTTTTTCCAAATAATTTAAGTTATAGTTGGAATGAAGATAATTTTGGACCAATAACTATTCCTAAAAAAAATTTTACAATAAAACTGAATGATAAAAATATTTTTTTATACAAGAAATTAATAAGAGACTATGAAAAAAATTCATTAGATAAAATAAATGGTGATTTTTATATAAATAACATTAAAACTGATGAATATAAATTTAAACAAGATTATTATTGGATGATGGGAGACAATAGGGATAAATCTGAAGATAGTAGATTTTGGGGTTTTGTTCCTGAAGATCACATTGTTGGTAAACCAGTTTTAATTTGGTTTAGTATCAAAGGCATAAATGACGGTATATCAAATTGGAAAGTTAGATGGGACAGAGTCATGACAACGGTTAATGGCGAAGGAAAACCAATATCATTTTTTCCTTATTTTATGATTTTATTGTTAGTCTGGCAAATCTTATACTACTTTAATTTCAAAATTTCTAAGTGAGTAATTTAAATATTTATCCTGTTTATTTTCCAAATATTTTTTACATATCTGAACTAGTCAAACATAAAGAATTAACTTGGAATTTAAATAGTTTTTATAAAAAAAAAACATATAGAAATAGAACTTTTCTTTATGGACCAAATGGAATAATTAGATTATCAATACCTGTTAAAAAAAATGGTAAAACTGATAACGAAAAGTATATATGTAACGACCAAAAATGGCGATTAAGACATTGGAAAACAATTTTAAATTGTTACAGCTCTTCTCCTTTTTTTGATTTTTACTATTCTGATATAAAAGAAATTTTTTTCAAGGATTATAAACTGCTTTCTCATTTTAATATTGCTATAACTGAGAAGATTATTAGTTTATTAAATTATAAATTAGATTTTAAAAAAAAATTTAATATGAGTGGTGTTTTTACTGATAATGAAAAACTTATACAAACAAAAGGTAAAAATGAAAAAAAATTTCCAAAATATCCTCAAGTTTTCGAATACAAATATGGTTTTATTAAAAATTTAAGCATACTTGACTTGATTTTCAATATAGGTCCTGAAAGCAATAATTATCTTAATTCAATTCAATAATTCAAATTCTGCCATTATTGGTTTATGATCAGAATAATCAACTTCAGAAAAAGTTTTGAATTGATAAATTTTAAATTTTTGATCTAAAAAAATATAATCTATTCTAAATGGAAAAAGTTTATAATTAAATGTTGATCCCAACCCTACCCCTTTACTTTTAAAACCATCTATTTTTTTGCCTTTAATTTTGTTGTAAGCTTCTGAAAACTGTGAATTATTAATATCGGTACATATTATAGTTGGATAGAAATTTTTTTTATCAAAAGTTTGAAAAAGTTTTATTTGATCAATCTGTTTGTCAAATACTCTATTTAATTTTAATGGAATATCATTTGATTCATCTATTGATAGTTTATTTTTATCTGAAAGATTCATCCTTAAGGATTCTAAATGAATATTATAAATTCTTATTGTATCATTTTTTATTATTATATCTGAGAAAATTGCACCATTGTTTGAGTCTTCAAAATTTATAAATCCTTGATTTACAATTTTAAATTTAGAGAATATAGCGAGACCTGAATTGCCTCCAATTTTAGTTTTGTGAATAAACTTATGAGGATATTGTTTGAAATGAGGTGCATCTTTTACTGAATATTCCTGAAAGCAAATTACATCTGGTTTTTTAGAATCTATAAATCTTAGAATATCATCTGGTACATCTGTATTTTCAATCCAAGAGTACTTGTTAAAAAGTCTAACATTATAACTCATGATTTTTGAAGAGTTATTACTATTTCTTATTATATTACTTGGAAAATTATATATCAATGACCAATTATTAAAAAAAAGAGTAAACGGGATAAACAGAACAAAAGGCCATTTGTATCTGATTATCCAGAATAAAAAAAATAAAATATTTAAAATTATTATATAGGGATAAAATAAATCAATTATATAAAAATTTAAATATCTAGGCAACAACCCAAAATCTTTGAGTTGAAAGAACAAAAAGATTAGATTTAGTGCTAAAATAATTTTATCTAAAAATGATAATTTCATTAAAATTTATTTTCCAGCTTTAAATAAAAAATCTTTTTCCTCTTTTGTGAGACTATCATATCCAGACTTATTTATTTTATCTAAGATTTCGTCAATTTTTTTTTGTTTAATATTACTATTAATATATTTTTTTTCTTTTTTTTCAACAACAAATAATTTTGAAAAATAGTTCAAAAAAGTTTCAAAACTATTAGCTATATCAATACCTTTCTTTAGATTAAATGCATAAAGAAAACCAAACAATGCTCCTCCTAGATGTGCAATATTTCCACCAGCATTTCCGGACGGTAATTGAATAACATTAATTGTAATCAAAATAATACCAATGTACTTTAACTTTAAGTTAAAAAATAGTATTCTTATCTCTTGATCTGGTGTATAAGTACAAATAAATATAATCACAGCCATTACTCCAGCTGAGGATCCAATTAAATTAACATTTAAACCTTTAAAGACAGGAAAAATATGATAACTAAATACAAATAAAATTCCACCTAATATAACTCCAAGAAAATAGGTATTTATGAATTTTTGTTTTGAAAAAAGATTAAAAAAGAATTGAGAAGAAAAATATAACAGAAGCATATTCCATAAAATATGACCAAATCCTCCATGAATAAAACTATATGTTACAATAGACCAGGGTTGAACAATTATTTTCGAAAACTCAGGAGAAAGTTTTAAAAAATTTAAATTAATTAAGGCTTGTTGTCCAAAAAGAAATATTATTCCATTAATTAAATATGGAAATGCGAAAAAAAGAATATTTATAACAATTAGCTTTTCAGCAATATTTAATAATACAAATCTTGAATATGCTCTATTTATTAAATTCATAGATCCCACCTGTTTTTATTAAATTGATTTTTTTTCCAATACCACATTATTAAAAATCCAGTTAATGCCCCACCAATATGGGCAAAATGTGCAATTGGACCAACTGAATAAGAACTGAATCCAAAGAATATATCTCCAAGAATTAAAATTGGAACCAAAAATTTTGCTTTTATTGGAAAAGGTAAGAATAAAATAAATAATTCTGAATTTGGAAAGATCAATGCAAATGCAACTAAAATACCATATATTGCTCCTGAAGCACCAACCATCGAGGAATTGTAATTTCTAATTAAATCAATTAAATCAGATTCATTTACAACCTCAAGTATCCTAGGATCATACAAACCTTCATTTAACAACTTATTTAATGAGTCTGTGCCATAACCTAACTGTATGATCTGATCACTAATTGAAGAAAATTGGACGTAATACATTATCATTTGCAGGGCAGCTGCTCCTAATCCAGCTGAGATATAAAAAAATAAAAATTTATTTTTACCCCACATTTTTTCAAGAGGAGAACCAAACATCCATAAACCAAACATATTAAATAAAATATGATTGATATTTCCGTGCATAAACATATGAGACAAAAGTTGCCAATACTCAAATTTTTCATTTTCAAAATAATGTAGTGCAAACAAATCGTATACAATATTTCCAAAAATGAAAGTTGAAAAGAAGAAAATTACATTAATTATAACTAAATGCTTAATTAAATCTGAAATACCTCTCATATTTTAAATTTATTGTCAATCTCATTAATTGTAAGACTAAAAAATATTTTTTTTCCAAATGGTGAAATTAAATTTTCTTTACAACAAAAAAGATCATCTAATATTCTTTCTTGCTCAACTTTTTTTAAGGTTTTTTTACCTACAGCATTTTTTTTTGATAATGATTTAGCAATCATATCAACAATACTGGTATTATCAGTTTCACTCTCATTTTCAACTGAATTAATAATATCATAAACAATGGTTTCGGTATTTTCTTTATCAATATTTGATGGAATTCCAGTAATTTCAAAAGATTCATTATCATGATTTCCAAATAAAAAACCTGATTCCTCAAGTTCAACTCTTATTTTATTTAAATGAAAAGATTTTGGGAACTCAAATTTTAGAGGAATTAAAAGTTTTTGAGTTGAAATACTTTCTTGTGTAATTTCTCTTAAAAATTTTTCATATAGTATTCTTTGATGAGCTCGTTCTTGATTGATTATTAAAAGTTTTGATTGTATATTACAAACTATATATTTTTCCATAATTTGAAATATTTTAGTATTAGTATTGTCTAATTTTTCATCAAAATTTTTGAATGACTTTGATTCAATTTTAAAAAAAGTTTCATTTTTAATTTCCTTATCTTTTGAAATGAAGGGATTAAAGTTTGAGTTTATTTCAATTGTTGGTGGTTTTATATTTTTTTGCAGTTTTTTATTACTTGAATCAAATTCTGATTTATAATCAAAGTCAATAGCTGGAATTACACTGAAAATTCCCAAACTATGTTTAATTGAAGCTTTTAGAATTGAATATATACTTTGTTCGTTTTCAAATTTCACCTCAATTTTATTTGGATGAATATTAATGTCAATAGAATCATTCTTAACCTCAAAAAATAGAAAATAACCTGGTCTATAACCATCTCTCAACAAACCCTCAAATGCTGAGAGAACAGAGTGGTTGAAAAATGAACTTTTAATAAATCTTTTGTTTACGAAAAAAAATTGAATTGGTTTACTTTTTCTTGCAAATTCTGGCTTTAAAATATAACCTGAAATATTAATAACAGGAGTTTTCTCCGAAATAGGAACAAGCATCTCATCAATTTTTTTACCAAATACATCTAAAATTCTGGACTTTAGATTTTTAGGTTTAAAGTTAAAGATTTCAGTTTTGTTGTTATAAAAAATAAAATGAATTTCAGGATGAGATATAGAAGCTCTCTGTACTTCATCAATTATATATTTCAGTTCTACCGAATCTGATTTTAAAAATTTTCTCCTAGCAGGAACGTTATAAAAAAGATTTTTGACCGTTATTGAAGTCCCTTTAGGACTTAAATCAAATTTTTCATCTTTAAAAAGATTATTCTCTATTATGAAATTTAAAGAAAATTCATCATTGAGTTGTCTTGTTTTTAATTCAACAATTGAGATTGAAGAAATTGAACATAGTGCCTCACCTCTAAAACCTTTTGTATTTATTGAAAATAAATCTGAAGTTGATTTTAATTTTGAAGTTGAATGTCTCTTAAATGCAATTTTCGCATCATTGATAGTCATGCCAAAACCATTGTCAATTATTTGGATAGACTTTTTTCCACCATTTTCAATTAAAATCTTAATGGCAGTTGATTTGGCGTCAATGGAGTTGTCAATTAGTTCTTTAACAACAGAGGATGGCCTATTTATAACCTCTCCAGCAGCAATTTGATTGGCAACATGATCTGGTAAAATATTAATAACATCATTCATATCAATTATTTAAAAAAAAATTGACAAATCAAAATCTATGAATATCAAAAAAATAATTAGAAGAATAAAGAAAATTACAATTAATAAAGGAGATGATGACGCATTTTTTCTATTTCTCATTTCAAGTCTGACTTTCTCCCAACTTCCCCTATAATCATTTTTATTATTTATATCTCTATATTTTTCAAACTTAGATTCAAAACTGTATGGACTTTCGTTAGATTTACCTGAGTAATATCTTGGAGTATAAT
Organism: Flavobacteriaceae bacterium; assembly: GCA_002702875.1. Classification (GTDB taxonomy): domain Bacteria; phylum Bacteroidota; class Bacteroidia; order Flavobacteriales; family Flavobacteriaceae; genus TMED220. Next base: position 42,024 of record PACV01000024.1, on the reverse strand, counting down.
TATATCTTTTATTTTTCTTATTAAAAACCTTAAATAAATTCACTTTTTTTTCTAAGATATTTCAAATATACCCATTTATTATAAAGTTAATTATAATTTGATTTATTTAAATTTAAGAGTTGCCATCCTTAATGCAGTAATGGCAGCCTCCTCTCCTTTATTTCCATATTTACCTCCACTTCTATTAAGAGATTGTTGAATGTTATTATCTGTTAAAACACAGAATACAACAGGTGTTCTACCCAAAGAGTTTAAATGTCCAATGGAATTTGCAACTGAATTTGAAATACATTCAAAATGGTAAGTCTGACCTTTTATGATACAACCAACAACTATTATTGCGCTATATTGGAAATTATTAATAAGTGAACTGCACGCATGAATTAGTTCAAAACTTCCTGGAACAGAGTATTTGTCTATATTTTTTGATAGTACACCGTTTTTTTTTAATTCTTTCTCAAGTCCATTAGTTAATCTATCTGTAATTTTAAAATTCCATTCAGATGTAACAATGGCAAAATTTAAATTTTCTATATTTTCAAATTCTTTAAAATGATTTGTATTTTTATTTTGTTGATTCAATTTATCTTAAATTTTCAAGTCTTCCAATCTCAGCTTTAACAAAATTTATCTGCTCAAAATCAGGATATAAATTTGAAATTTCTTTATAATATTTTTCTGCAATTTGGTTTTTTTTCATGTGGGAGGCTAAAGTTGCAGCTTTAAAAAGAAGCTTTGGAGTTGTAAATGAATTTTGATTAATTGATATAGCCTTTTCATAAAATTTAAGAGAATTATCCAATTCATTAAGCTCTAAATAAGAATCACCAATAACGCCGGCTGCTAAACTAGTTAAGATTTTATCATCGGATTCAAATTCCTTTAATAAACTTATTCCTTCATTAAATTGCTTGAGTCTAATAAATGAAATTCCAGCACTATATTTTGCTAACTCAGAAGCAGGAGTTCCTGGATAATTTTCTATAATATCCAAAAAACCGTATTTTCCATTACCACCATTTAAAGCTAATTTAAACAATGAGTCAGAGTCTTTATCGTCTAAGGCTATATTAAAATAATATTGAGCTTGACTTATTTCACTGGATGCCTCTATTTTAAGTGGATTAAAAACATATGTTCTATAACCTAAATAAGCAAGAACAGAAATAGTTACTGTTGCAAGAAAAATTAATATACCATTTTGATATTTAGCTACAAAATTTTCTGCTTTACTGGCACCTAAATCAAGGTTTTGAAATACCTCTGCAGTTTTTGAATTACTGAGATCATTTTCAACTACTACTTTTGATTTTAAACTGCCTCTTTTTTTATATGTTGCCATTCATAATTTTTTTTCAAAATTACTTTTTTTATTTTAAAAAATTAAATGATAAAATTAAACTTTGAAACAAAAAAAGCTTATTTTAAATTTAATATTAATAAATCTTAATGTTATTAAACTCAATCCAAATATTAAATTATAAAAATATAATTGAGCAAAAACTTTTTTTTGATAAAAAAATAAATTGTTTTATTGGAAATAACGGAGCTGGTAAATCAAATATACTAGATTCAATTTATCACTTATGTCTTGGTAAAAGCTATCTGAATAATAATTCAACACAAAACATCAACTTTAATAAAGATTTTTTTATGCTTGAAGGTGATTTTCTTCGAAGTAAAAAAGAAGAGAAAGTCAATTGTAGTTTTAAAAAGGGTAAGAAAAAGATTTTAAAAAGAAATGGAAAAATTTATAAAAAAATATCTGACCACATTGGTTATTTCCCATTAATTATGATATCTCCATACGACAGAGATTTAATATCTGAAGGAAGTTTTTACAGAAGACGTTTTATTGATGGAATAATCAGTCAAATTAATCCATCATATCTAAAGAATTTAATTACTTACAACAAGTTAATTTTACAAAGGAATACTTTACTGAAAAATTTTTCTAATTCAAATAGATTCGATCTAGAAACTTTAAAAATTTATGACCAACAAATTGAATCTGTTGGAATTCCTATATATGAAACTAGAAAAAAATTTTTAAAAAATTTTATTTCATTTTTCAAAATTCAATATAAACTTCTATCACACTCTGATGAGGAAATTTCAATTGATTATAAAAGTCAACTAAATGAAAGTGATTATACTAGTTTATTTAAAAATAATTTAGAAAACGATAGATATAGCAATTATACTAACTGTGGAATTCATAAAGATGATTTGATTTTCAAAATACATGGTAAATCAATAAAAAAATTTGGGAGTCAAGGTCAACAAAAAACTTTTGTAATTGCCCTAAAGATAGCTCAATTTGATTTTATTAAGAAAAATAATAAATTTCATCCAATTATACTATTTGATGATATTTTTGACAAATTAGACCAAATTAAAGTTGAATTGATCATGAGTTTAATTGAAGACGAAAAATTTGGACAGGTGTTCATTACTGACACTCACTACGATAGAACATCTTCTGCGATAAAAAAAACAAAATCAACATTTAAAATTTTTGAATTACCTTTTAATGAATAAGAAAAAAAATCCAGTTTCAGTTAAAAATGTTATTGATAAAATTTTATTAAATAAAAAACTCAACAATGGTCTTTTAGAAATAAGAATTAAAGATGCTTGGAAAAATGTAATGGGAAAAAATATTAACACTTTTACAACTAATATAACACTTAACAAGCAAATTATTTTTGTAAAGCTGTCATCTGCTCCTTTAAAAAATGAATTAGTTTATAGAGCTGATACCATTATAAAATTATTAAATGATGAATTAGGTCAAGAAAGAATTAAAGAAATTAAGTTTCATTAAAAATTTCATTAGTTGAAAAATGAAATGATGATTCAATTTTTGCATTGTCGTCACTATCTGAACCATGAATTGCATTTTCACCTACCGACTTAGCAAATAGTTTTCTAATTGTTCCATTTTCAGCCTTATTAGGATCTGTTGCACCAATCAAACTCCTAAAATCTTCAACTGCATTTTTTTTGTTCAAAACTGCTACTATTACAGGACCTCTTGTTATAAAATCAATTAAATCTTTATAAAAGGGTTTACCATCATGAATTTTATAAAATTTTTTTGCTTGATATTTAGAAAGTAAAACCATCTTCATTGCTATAATTTTAAAACCAGATGCTAAAATTTTCTCTAAAATAAAGCCATGATTATTAGCTTCAATCGCGTCAGGTTTGATCATTGTAAAAGTCGTATTACTCATATTGTAACAAATTTACGAAATGAAAATTATAATTTGCAATTATTAATTTATATCTATTTAAATTTGTTTTAAAATTTAAGTTTAAAATGTTTGAAGATTTTATTAAAAAACTAAATAAATTAATAACTGAATCGAATAGATTTGTAATTGTCCCTCACAGTAATCCTGATGGAGACGCCCTTGGTAGCTGTTTAGCTTTATGGCTTTTTTTAGAAAAAAAAAACAAACAAGCTTATATAATTAGTCCAACTGAATATCCAAGTTTTTTGAATTGGCTTCCAGGAGAAAAAAATATTATTAATTATAATCATGATATAATTTTTTCAAACAATTTAATTTCTAAATCAGAGGTAATTTTTATGCTTGATTTTAATTCTTTTGACAGAATTGAAAAAATTAAACATCCAATTCAAAAATCTAATTCAAAAAAAGTAATAATTGACCATCATGTTGACCCTAAAAATATTTATGATTTAATATATTCAGATACAAGTTATGGATCAACATGTGAAATGCTTTACAATGTTTTAGCAGAAATTGATGAAAAATTAATTGATAAAAATATATCAACGTGTTTATATTGTGGAATTATGACTGACTCAGGCTCATTTAGATTCCCCTCTACCACTCACAAAACTCACCAAATAACATCTGAACTTCTAAAAAACAATATTAATCCAGCTGATATTCACGAAAAAATATATGATGTAAATAGCATTAATAAAATTAAACTTTTATCAAAGGCATTATCAAGCATAAAAAAAATAAATAAAATAAATGCTGTTTACATGAAGCTATCAAAAAATGAATTAATAAAATATAATTTTCAAAAAGGTGACTCTGAAGGGTTTGTTAACTTTGGATTAAGTATTAAAGGAATTATTCTCTCTGTAATTTTAATTGAAGATATTAATGAAAACTTTATTAAAATGTCGTTTCGATCTAAAGGGGATTTTGATGTAAATCTATTTGCAAGAAAATATTTTAATGGTGGAGGACATATTAATGCAGCTGGAGGAAAATCATATGATGACATAAATACTACTACAAAAAAACTAGTTGAAAGAATTAAAGAAAACAAGGACAAATTTAAAAATGAAAATTATTAAGTTTTTACTATTTATTTTTCTATGGAATATTTTCTCATGTAATGAAATTAAACCACGAAAACCTCTAAATAATAATAAGAATTCTTTTTTTAAATCTTCAATTAAAAGGAATATTAAAATTCGATTGAAAGAGGAAAATGTTTTTAAAGAAATTATAAATAATTCGAAAAAAAAATTTTATTATTCAAATAATGGATTTTGGTATAGTTTCATCAATAAAAATGATAAAAGAAAACCAAATATAGGTGAAAGAGTTATTTTTTCTTATGAAATATACGACGTATTTGGTAATATTATTTACGACAAAAATTTCTTGCAAGATGTAAATTATATAATTGATAAAGATGATATTTTGCCAGCATTAAGAGAGGGAGTAAAAGTATTAGGTGAGGGTGAAACTGCTAAGTTTTTGTTTCCATCATTTTTATGTTATGGTTACATGGGGGATTTTAATAAAATTGGAATCAATCAACCACTAATAATTATTATCAATTTATTAAAACATTTTAAGGATTAATCAATACTAAATCATATATTTATAAAAAAAGTAAATGAAAAATATTTTTATTTTTTTATCGGTTTTTTTAATACTTATAATCTCATGTAATAATTTATCAAATATGGAAGAAAACGGTTTATTTGCTAAGCTCAAAACTAATAAAGGTGAAATAATTGTCAAGCTTCAATATGAACTCACACCATTGACTGTTTCGAATTTTGTTACTTTATCCGAAGGTACTAACCCATATGTTTCTGAAAATTTTAAAAATAAAAAATTTTATGATGGTTTAACATTTCATAGAGTAATTGATGATTTTATGATACAAGGTGGCGACCCTTCTGGAACTGGATCTGGCGGTCCAGGTTATAAATTTAAAGATGAATTTGTTAGTTCATTAAAACATGACAAAGCTGGAGTGTTATCAATGGCTAATGCAGGTCCATCAACTAATGGAAGTCAATTTTTTATTACTCATAAAGAGACACCTTGGCTTGATGGCAAACATTCTGTTTTCGGTTCAGTAATAAAGGGAATGGAAATAGTAAATAAAATAATATCAAAAGACACAATTATAAATATTTCTATAATTCGTGAAGGAAAATCTGCTAAAAACTTTAATGCAGTTAAAACTATTTCAGATTATTTTGAAAATATGCTAATTGAAAAAAAGAAAAAAATAGATGAGGAAAAAAAAATAATTTCAAATTTAACAAAAGATTTCAGTAAGACTAAATCAGGGTTATACTATAAAATCAATAAAGTTGGTGGTGGAAGTAAACCCTCAATTGGTCAAACTGTATCTGTTCATTATAAAGGAACATTACTTGACAAAACTGAATTTGACTCATCTTTTAAAAGAAACACCCCTATTGAATTTACTCTAGGGGTAGGTCAAGTGATACCAGGTTGGGATGAAGGTATTATGCTTCTTAAAAAAGGAAGTTCTGCAACTTTAATAATTCCTCCGGAATTAGCTTATGGTTCATCTGGTGCAGGAGGAGTTATACCTCCAAACGCAACTTTAATTTTCGAAGTTGAACTTGTAGATATAAAGTAACCAAAAAAAAATTTTGAATTCAGTATTTAATTTGGAAAAAAAACATATCTCAAGTTTTGGAAATAATGAAATTAAATTTTTGACTTCCCTTAAAACAAAATCAAGTTTTAGAAAAAAAAATAGTTTGTTTTATGTTGAAGGAGAAAAATACTTTTTTAAAGCAATTAAATCTGGTTTCAAGATTGAAAAAATATACACAACATTAGATGAATTAAATAAAATATCTTTTGATAAAAAATTTAAATCAATTGATTTATCGACAGTTATTACAATAAAAAATAAAATACTTGAGTCTATTTTATTTAGGCCCAAGTCATCAAAAATAATTGCTCTATTCAAACAAAAAAATCTAACATTAAAAAGTTTTGATTTAAAAAAAAATGAAATAATTCTAATTTTGGACTCTATAGAAAAGCCGGGGAATATTGGAGGAATATTTAGAACAGCTGATGCAACAAAGATTGATTATATAATCATATCAAATCCAAAAACTGATATTTATAATCCCAATATAATTAAATCAAGCGAAGGTGCAATTTTCAATTTAAAAATTACGGAATCTAATGATGATGAAATTTTTAGATTTTTAAAAAAAAACAAAATAAAATTATATTGCACTTCATTGTCAAATGAAACAAAATTATTTACAAAAGTTTCTTTTTTGAAAAGTTTCGCAATAGCATTTGGATCAGAAGATAAAGGTCTCTCTCAAAAATGGCTTAAAAAATCAAACGAAAATATAATTATACCCATGTTTGGTCAGAGTGATTCCCTCAATGTTTCAGTTACTTCATCAATAATTATATATGAAGCATTAAAACAAAGAAAAATTTTTTAATATTATTAAATTAAATAAAGTTTATGTAAATTAAATAGATGATTATTGAGAAAAATATTGAAAGTAGAAAATTAGCTAAACAATACAAAGAATTACTTAGAAATAGTTATCAAACATTAAATGATAAAGACAAAAAGTTAATTCGTTTAGCATTTGACACTGCTGTTGACGCGCATTCAAACCAAAGAAGAAAGTCAGGAGAATTATATGTTTTTCATCCAATTGAAGTTGCAAAAATTGTTTCTTCTCAAATAGGTCTTGATGCAGTTTCAATTTCAGCTGCACTTTTACATGATGTTATTGAAGACACGAAATACTCTTTAAGTAAAATAAAAAAACTTTTCGGATCTAAAGTTTCTAAAATTGTTGAGGGTCTAACTAAAATATCAAATTTAAAAAAGGACACTAACATTTCCCTTCAGGCTGAAAATTTTAGAAAAATGTTATTAACTCTAAATGATGATATAAGAGTTATAATTATAAAAATTGCCGATCGCCTTCATAATATGCAAACTCTGGACTCAATGCCTGAATATAAACAAATTAGAACTGCATCAGAAACACTTTATATTTATGCACCAATTGCTCACAGAATTGGGATGTACAATATCAAAACTGAGTTAGAAGATTTAAGTCTTAAATATACAGATTTTAAAAGTTTTGATTACATAAGTAAAAAAATTGATAAAAGTCAAGTTGACCAAAGTATTTACATATCAAAATTTTCTAACCTAATCAACAAAAAATTAAAAAAAGAAAAATTAAAATACTTTATTCAAGGAAGAAATAAATCCATTTATTCAATATATCAGAAAATGCAAAAACAGAACATTTCATATGATAATGTTTTTGATAAATTTGCAATAAGAATTGTTTACAAGTCCTCCAACAAAAACGAAAAATTTATAGCTTGGAAAATTTATTCAATTGTCACCGATCTTTTTACTCCTAATCCCACAAGATTAAGAGATTGGATTTCTTCCTCAAAAACTAACGGTTATGAGTCACTTCACATAACTGTTCTCGGTCCAAATAATAAATGGGTTGAAGTTCAAATAAGATCTGAAAGGATGCATGAAATAGCTGAAAAAGGTTATGCTGCTCATCACAGATATAAAAGTGGCTTTAAAAAAGAAAGTGAAATTGATAAATGGCTTAATCACTTAAAAGAAATTTTGGAAAACAATAGTTCTAATGCTGTAGAATTTGTTGAGGACTTTAAACTAAACTTATATGCCGATGAAATTTTTGTTTTTACACCTAAGGGAGAGTTAAAGTCATTGCCTGCAAATTCAACTGCTTTGGATTTTGCATTTAACATCCACACTGAAATTGGTTTAAAAACAAGAGGTGTTAGAGTAAATGGTAAATTAGTTCCATTAAGTAAAAAACTTAAAAGTGGAGATCAAATAGAAATTATAACAACACCAAACTCAAAACCAAGCCCAAACTGGCTAGATTATGTTGTAACCTCTAGAGCTAGATCAAAAATTAAAACTTCTTTAAATGAAGAGAAAATATTAATTGCAGATCAAGGTAAGAAGTCATTACATAGAAAATTAAAACATTTAAAAATTTCTGTAAATCAAAAAACAATAAAAGGTTTAATAAATTTTTTTGGTGTTAAAAATATTATAGATCTATATTTTAGAGTTGGTTATGGTAGTGTAGATAATAAGAAAATTAGAGATTTTGCTAATTCTTACAATAACAAAATTTTTAACTTTTTAAAAGAAAAAATTTCTAGGAAAAAAAATATTGTTTTGACTGAAGCAAATGATTTTTCATCAAAATATGACAAATTATTATTTGGAGAAGAAAAAGAAGAACAAAAATATTCCTTAGCAAAATGTTGTAATCCAATTGCTGGTGATAAAGTCTTTGGATTTAAAACTCTTAAAGATGACATAAAAGTTCATAAAACTGACTGTGATAAATCAATTATTTTACAATCCAATTACGCAAATAGATTAATAACTGCAACCTGGGTTGATTCATCTGAACAAGAGTTTAGCGTTAGGCTTAAACTTTCAGGTATGGATACACTAGGGTTGGTTAACGAGGTAACAAAAATAATATCCAGTAATATGAACGTAAACATTAAACAAATAAATTTTAATACTAAAGAGGGGCTATTTATTGGAGAAATAGATGTTTTTGTTAAAAACAATTCAATAATTGATAAATTAGTTAAAAAGTTGAATAAAATAAATGGAATAGATAAAATTACAAGAGAATAAAAATTAAATTTGCAATTTTAAAATTATTATGGCACATATTGAAAATCACCAAGAAATAGTTAAAAATGTTTTTATAAACTTTCTTGATTCACAAAAACATAGGAAAACTCCGGAAAGGTTTGCTATATTGAATGAAATTTATAACAATGAAGATCATTTTGACATTGAATCTCTTTACATTTTGATGAAAAATAAAAACTACAGAGTTAGTAGAGCAACTTTATATAATACAATTGAATTACTTTTAGAATGTGGATTAGTTAGAAAACATCAATTTGGTAAAAACCAAGCTCAATACGAAAAATCATTCTTTGACAAACAACACGACCACGTAATTTTGACTGACTCTGGAGAAGTTAAAGAGTTTTGTGACCCTAGGATTCAAAGTATTAAAGAAACAATTGAAGAGGTGTTTGATATAAAAATTCACAAACATTCTCTTTATTTTTATGGTACTAAAAATAAAAAGTAAATATGCCAGTTGATATAATTCTTGGACTGCAATGGGGAGATGAAGGTAAAGGTAAAATAGTTGATGTTTTATCAAAACAATATAAGATAATTGCAAGATTTCAGGGTGGACCTAATGCAGGACATACACTTGAGTTTGACGGAATTAAGCATGTTCTTCACACAATCCCCTCAGGTATTTTTCATAACTCAATAATAAATCTTATTGGAAATGGGGTTGTAATTGACCCTGTAATTTTGGAGAAAGAGATTAAATCACTTTATAAGTACAACATTAATTTCTCTAAATCACTGTTCATTTCGAGAAAGGCTCATTTAATTTTACCAACTCATAGAATTTTGGACGCAGCATCTGAAGCATCAAAGGGGAATAAAAAAATTGGTTCGACCCTTAAAGGTATAGGCCCCACATATATGGACAAAACAGGTAGAAATGGAATAAGAGTTGGTGATATTGAAAAATCAAATTGGATAAATAAGTATAATCAACTTAAAGAAAAACATTTAAAACTTCTAAATTTCTATGAAGTTAAAATTGAATTCGATTTGAAAAAATTTGAAAAAGAATTTTTCCAAGCTATTGATTTAATCAATGAAATGAATATCATTGATAGTGAAGTTTTCCTTCATAATGAAATTAAATCTAATGTTAATATTTTAGCTGAAGGTGCTCAAGGATCTCTTTTGGATATTGATTTTGGATCATACCCTTATGTTACTTCCTCAAATACAACAGCTGCAGGTGCATGTACTGGTCTTGGCATACCCCCAAATCAATTAAATAATATTATTGGTATTTTTAAAGCTTATTCAACAAGAGTTGGAAGTGGACCTTTCCCTACTGAGCTGTCAAATTCAATTGGAAAAAAAATTGCTAAAATTGGCAATGAATTTGGTTCAACTACTGGTAGAAGTAGAAGATGTGGATGGTTAGACTTAGTTTCTCTTAAATATGCTGTCAGAATCAATGGTATAACTAAACTTATAATGATGAAGAGTGATGTTTTGTCAGGTATTGAAAAAATAAAAATTTGTGTTGGATATGAGATGGACGGTAAAAAAATAGATTATTTCCCCTACTCTATAGAAAAACATAGTGTTATACCCATTTATAAGGAGCTTAAAGGATGGTTTGAAGATTTAACAAAAATTGAAAATGAAAATGAGTTTCCGGTCAACTTTAAAAATTATATATCTTATATTGAAAAAGAACTAAATATACCAATAAGTATTATATCAGTAGGGCCAAACAGAAAACAGACTATATTTAGAAATTTATGATTAAAATATATAGATTACATAAACTATTTTTTTTTATATTTTTTTTTACTTATGGTTTATATATTTTTTCTCAAGATTCAAAAATAATTGAGATACAGCAAGCAGGTTCATTCACAAAAGATGAATTTAATTTTCCTGGAGCTAACATACTAAAAAAAGAGAATAATATAAGGGTTCACTTATATCATGAGGGAGCATTGATTAAATCAAACACATCATTTTTTTACCCTAAGAAAAATTTTTTTAGTGCTAATGGAGATATAGTTTTTAATCAAGGTGATAGTTTATTTTTAAATAGTGATCACATAGAGTATGACGGAAAAATTAAAAAAATTAAAGCTTGGGGTAATGTCAATTTAAGAAATGAAGAAATGGAACTATACACTGACACTTTATATTTAGATAGAATTAATAACATTGCATTTTATAAAACACCCGGAAAAATAATTGATGAATCAAGTACATTAAACAGTAATGAGGGTACGTATTTTTTAGATGAAAAAAAATATAGATTTATAAAAAATGTGAAGATAAAAAATCCAGAATACAATTTAAATTCATCAAGACTTGACTATTTTGTTTTAAATGAAGATTCATTTTTTTATGGACCATCAAAAATTGTGGGTAAAGATTATGAAATATATTGTGAAAGCGGATATTACAATTCAAAAATTGAAAAAGGTAACTTTAAAAAAAATGCTGTTATTCATTACAATAACAAAATAATTAAAGGAGATAGTTTATATTTTGAAAATGTTAATAGATATGCCTCAGCATCAAAAAATGTTAAAATTTTTGATACTATTAATAATTCAATAATTAGAGGTAATTATGGTGAAGTATTTAAGTCAAAAGATTCTGCAATAATTACCAAAAATCCTATTGCAATTAATATCATTGAAAATGATTCTCTATATATAAGTGCTGATACAATTATTTTAACTGGAAAAGATAAAAATAGACTCATAACTGCTTATTATGATGTTAAAATTTTAAATTCAGATTTAAAAGGTAAATCTGATTCATTATCATTTAAGGAAAGTGATCAATTGATAAAATTGATAAAAAAACCTTTAACTAGAAAGGAAAACCAAATTTTAAATATAAACCAAAAAAATATGAGAAATCCAATTTTATGGTTCGAAAAAAGTCAACTTTCTGGAAATTTAATTCATCTGTTAACAGATTCCTCTAATAGTAAACTTGATTCAATATTCATTTTTGACAATACCTTTATAGCAGAAGAGGACACGTTAAATAAAAATGGGTTCAACCAAATTAAAGGTAAAAATTTATATGGAAATTTTGAAAATGGAAATTTAAAAAACATAAAAGTCGACAAAAATACCGAAGTAATATACTACATGTATACTGAAAAAAGTGAATTAATTGGTATTAATAAAACTATTTGTAGTTCAATTGAAATGAAAATGGATAAAAACGAAATTAAAGAAATTACCTTCTTTACTCTTCCTGACGGGAAAGTAAATCCTGAAAAAATGATTGATAAAAATCAATTATTTCTTGAGGGTTTTACATGGAGAATTAACGAGATGCCGAAAAATGTAAATGATCTAAATAATTAATGAAACTAATTAAAGATTTTTTAAAATATCAAGCTAAAACTACACCGCATCCATTATCAATTGAAATCAAAAATGCTTTTGGATCTCATATTGTAGACAGTGATAATAAAAAATATTTGGACTTTATTGCGGGTGTGTCAGTTTGCAATCTTGGCCATAGTAACCCAGTTGTAATAAAAGCGATAGAAAAACAAATAAAAAAATACATGCATGTCATGGTTTATGGAGAATTTGCTCTAGAGCCGTCAGTTAAATTATCAAAAGAAATTGTATCAAAAATTTCAAAAAATCTAGAGGTTGTTTTTTTAACTAACTCTGGTACTGAAGCGGTAGAAGGCTCGCTGAAATTAGCAAAAAGATTTACTGGAAGAAAAGAGATAATCGCTGCTTACAATTCATACCATGGAAGCACTCACGGTTCACTTAGCACAGTTGGAGTTACTTATATGCAAGAAAAATTTCAACCATTATTACCAATGGTTAATTTTATAAATTTTAATCAAGATAAGGACTTGTATAAAATAAGCTCAAATACTGCATGTGTTATTTTAGAAACAATCCAAGGTGGAGCAGGTTTCATTTTACCTGAAAAAAATTTTTTAAAAAAAGTAAAAAAAAGATGTAAAGAGGTTGGTGCTCTTTTAATTCTAGATGAAATTCAACCTGGATTTGGAAGAACTGGAAAACTTTTTGGATATCAAAATTATGACGTTGAACCAGATATTTTAATTTTTGGAAAAGCATTTGGTGGTGGCTTACCAATAGGAGGATTTTGTAGTTCAAAAAAAATTATGAACTCTTTAAGTTTTGATCCTAAACTTGGACATATATCAACTTTTGGTGGAAACCCAGTTATTTCTTCTGCATCTTATGCAGCTATAAGAGAATTGTATGATAAAAAAATAATGAATAAAATAAATTCAAAGGAAAAATTATTTAGAAAATATTTAAAACATCCTTTAATAAAAAAAATTAATGGTAGAGGTTTAATGCTTGCTTTAATTTTACAAAAAAGTTCAATTGCTGATTATTTAGTTAAAGATTGCCTTAAAAACGGATTAATTCTTTTCTGGCTTCTATGGGAAAAAAAAGCTGTTAGAATCACACCACCATTGACAATTCAGAATAATCAAATAAAATTAGGTTGCCAAATAATTCTTAATACGTTAAATAAATATCAATCTAAATTTGTTAATTAATTTGTTAAAAAGAAAATTACTTTTGAGGAGAACAACTTAATTAGAATATTAACTTTAATAAATATTCTAGTTTATGTCTATAGAATTTTCAAACAATTTTGATTCTCCGGTAAACAAATTTGAACAAATGCTAAAGACAAATTCAACCCTTTTTTTTGATGTGCAAGATTTTGAAAATATAATTCATCATTATATTGACAGCGGTGAAATTAATCTAGCTAGAAAGGCTGTTTCAATAGGACTTAATCAGCATAATAATAATATTCAACTTACTTTGTTAAAATCTGAACTTTTAATTTTAGATGGTGATATTGACAACTCGTATTCATTACTTAAAGAAATTGAATCCATTGAACCAAATAATCAAGAGGTATTAATTCAAAAAGCAACTATATACTCAAAAAAAAATCAACACGGTAAAGCAATCAAAATTTTAGAAAAATCATTGAATTTTATTGATGATCCCTCTGAAGTATGGTTGTTACTTGGAATGGAAAATATGATGACTAGTAATTATTCTGAAGCACAGAAATTTTTTAAAAAGTGTTTAAATATTGATCCTGAAGACATACAAACTTTATATAATTTAATATATTGTAATGATCAACTCAAAGAGTATGGAAAATCCATTGAAATTTTAAATTATATTTTGAATATAAACCCTTACAATGAGTCAGCTTGGCACGAGTTAGGAAAGCAATATTTAAAAATCAATAAAAAAAATGAAGCACTAACATCATTTGAATTTGCAATAATTAGTGATGAAAAATTTTCAGGTGCTTACGTTGAAAAAGCAAAAATTTTAGAAGAGAAAGGTAATATAATTGAAGCAATTGAAAATTATCAAATTACTTTACAAATAGAGGATGAATCGGCATATATCATTAGCAGAATTGCAAATTGTTATGAGAAAATTGGAAATAAGCAAGAGGCAAGAAATTATTATGAAAAATCTGTAATAATTGATCCTTCAAACAATAGTTGTTGGGATAATCTAGTCGAATTTTGCATAAAAAATAAAAATTATAAAAAAGCAATCTTACATCTAAAAAATGCAATAAGAATAAATGAAAACAATTTGAATTATTGGAAAAAAATTGCTTTTGTTTATAAAGAAACCAAGAGATATGATTTAGCTGAAAAAGCTTACAAAAAAGCAATTGAGTTAGGGGACAAAGAATATGATACTTGGATTGATTTAATTGATTCTTTATTGATTATGAAAAATTGGAATAGTGCAACTGACATAGCAGTTCAAGCTAAAAAATATTTTCCTTTAGATCATCTTATTGATTACAGACTTGCAGGTTGTTTAATAAAAAAAGGTCAGACATACAAAGCGAAAGTTTACATAGAAAATTTCATAAAAAATAACGGTACTTTACCAAGTAAAATAAAATATTTATTTCCTGAAATTTCTATTACTCAAAAAAAATAATGTTCTAAAATAGATTAAATTTAATCCAAAATTAAATCAAAATTGACATCTATAAAATATCTTATTATTTATTTAAAAGGCCTTTTAATGGGTTTTTCAGATTTGATTCCAGGTGTATCAGGTGGTACAATTGCATTTATTACAGGAATTTATAGAGAACTAATAGATACTTTAGCTAGTCTAAATTTTTCTAAATTAAAATTAATTAAAAATAAAAATTTTCATAGTTTTTGGACATCTATAAATGGAAATTTTATTTTTTCATTATCACTAGGAATAATATCAAGTATTTTAATTTTTAGTAGACTTATAGCATATCTTTTAAAAAATTTTTCAGTTGAGATTTGGTCATTTTTTTTTGGTTTAATTTTAGCAAGTGTAATTTACTTTATAAAAAAGTATTCTCTTTTTAGTAAATTAAATATAATTTTAATTTTACTAGGAGCAATTTTTTCGTATCTCTTAACATTAATATCTCCCTCAGAAAAAGAAATAACTTTAGTTTATTTATTTTTTTCATCAATGGTTGCAATAATTGCTATGATTTTACCTGGTATATCGGGAGGATTTATTTTTATACTATTTGGGGTTTATGAGTACATAATTAAAACTATAAATGATTTTACAAATAAAGTAATAGAGTTTGATTTTAAATCTCTTGATGATATATTGTATAAATTAATAATTATTATACTTGGAATTATTACAGGACTAAAATTATTCTCTAAAATTTTAAAATGGCTAATTGAAAATCATGAAAAAAAAACATTATCCATTCTAATGGGTATTATGATCGGATCTCTCCCAGAAATATGGCCTTTAAAAACTTATGATTCTATGATTAATAATTACAATCTTTTTAATTCAATTTTATTCATTTTTATTGGTTTTTTGATGTTGGCTCTTTTAGAATTAAAATCAAAAAAAATTAATTATGAAAAGAAGTAAAAAAGATTTTTTTCTTTTAATTTTAAAGGGTATAGCTATGGGAACAGCTAATAAGATTCCAGGAGTTTCAGGGGGGATAGTTGCTTTGGCAAGTGGGTTTTATGAAGAATTAATTTTTACTTTTAAAAAATTCGATGGAAAGGCATTAAAACTTTTTTTTTCTGGTAAAATTTTAAAATTTTTATATTATATCAATTTTAAATTTTTATTTTTTTTATTTTCCGGTGTTATTTTTAGTTTTTTTACTGCATCTCTTGTTTTAGATTATTTTTTGATAAAGTATGAAAAAAATGTTTGGGGTTTATTTTTTGGTATGATTTTAGGATCAATTTACTCTATTAAATCAATGATATCTGATATAAACTTAAAAAAAATATCTCTGATTTTAATTGGTTTTATAGTTGGATACATGATTTCATTAATTGAACCAGGGGTTGAAAAAAACTCTCTAATTTTTATTTTAATATGTGGAGTTTTAAGTATTTCAGGGATGACCTTGCCAGGTTTTTCAGGATCATATCTTTTAATTTTAGCGGGAAATTATAAATTAATTATGGTCGACTCAGTTAATAATTTACTCGAATGCATTATATCAGTATTTAAACTTAATTTTGATTTTTTTAATGATCCTGAAAAAATTTATATGCTTAAAATTCTATTAACATTTACTTCAGGAAGCATACTTGGATTATTAACTTTTTCTAATATCCTAAGCTACTTATTGAAAAATTATAAAGAAAGTATAATTTGTTTGTTAATTGGTTTTATCATAGGTTCTTTAAATATAGCTTGGCCTTGGAATTATATAAATGCTGAATTTAAAATGAATTATAGTTACTTTTATGAAAATTTCATAACAATATTTTTAATATTTGTCGGATTAACATTTGTGATTTTTATAGAACTATATGCGAGAAAAAAATAAAAAATTTGGTTTAATTGGAAAAAAAATAGGTTACTCTTTTTCAAAGAGTTTTTTTCAGAAAAAATTCAAAAAAGAGAATATCTTAAATTGCAGCTATGAAAACTTTGATATAAAATCTATTAAGGAAGTAAATGCTATTTTAGATTCCAAAAATATTCATGGATTAAATGTAACAATACCATATAAAGAATCTATTATCGAATACTTGGATGATCTTGATCCGATATCAGAAAAAATAGGTGCTGTAAATACTATCTGTTTTGACAATAAAAGAAAAACAGTTGGGTATAATACAGATTGTTACGGTTTTGATATTACACTAAAGCCATTTATTAGAAAAAATTTAAATAACGCACTTGTATTAGGAACAGGGGGTGCTTCTAAAGCAGTTAAATATGTATTAGATAAACATAATATAAAAACTACTTTTGTTTCAAGAAATCCAGTGGGAAACCAAATATCTTATCATGAAATTAACAAAAAAATCTTAATCAAAAATAAGTTAATAATTAATTGTACCCCAGTTGGAACATATCCAAACATAAACGAATCTCCTGATATAAACTATTCTTTTTTATCTAAAAATAATATATTAATTGATTTAATATATAATCCTGTTAGAACAAAATTTATGGAAAGTGGATTTAATAAAGGTTGTCTAGTATCTAATGGAGAAAAAATGCTAACAAATCAAGCTGAAAAATCATGGATACTTTGGAACAAATAATTTTTAAATTCAAAAAATGAATAAAAAAAACTTTAAAATATTATAACTATATTTAGTTTTTAATCATTTTAAATGAAAGAAAAAAATGTAAATATTGATTCTCTAACTGAAGAATTTTTTCTTGATAATATTAAAAAAAATGAAATACTTAGTGAAATTCAACAAATAATTAATTCTGAAGATGTAAATAAAATTTCAGTTTTAAACAAGCTAGTAGAAAAATTTGAAGAAAAAAATAAAGATTTAGTATCTCAAAAAAAAAATAGTTTACTAAAAAATGATATTATACAAAAATATGATTTGTTAAAGAAAGAAATAAAATCTTTTAAAAAGAAAGCTTACAAAAAAATAGATGATCATAAAAAAGAAAATTTAAAAAAAAAATTAAAAATAATCGAAGAGATAAAATCTTTGGTTGATTTTAATATTAATATAAACACTGCTTACAATAAATTTAAAAAACTAAAGGAGGAGTGGTATTTAATAGGTCCAGTTCCAATAAAAAATCAACATAATATTTGGGAAAATTATAAACATCACTCAGTAAAATTCTATGATTATCTTCATTTAAATAGGAATTTAAGAGAAATGAATTTTAAATATAATTATGATGAAAAGATCAAAATAATTAAAAAAGCTGAGTCAATTTCTGAATCCGAAAAATACAATGTAAACTTTATGGTCAGAGAGCTAAATTATCTTCACAAATTATGGAAAAATGACCTTGGTCCTGTTACAAAAGATCAAAACGAATTACTTTGGAAAAGATTTCAAGAGGCATCAAAAAAAATTCACTCTAAAATAAATTTATTCAATAAAAATAGGCTTGAGATAGAAAAAGAAAATCTAAAGAAAAAAAATAATATAATTAAAAAATTAAAGGAAAATAATGAGATTACTCCTGTTGAACATAAAGATTGGCTAGAATACATAAAATTAATAGACGAATTAAAAGAAGAATTTCAACAAATAGGAAAAGTTCCTAAATCAAACAACAAAGAGATATGGTCAGAATTTAGAGAGGTACTAAAAAAAATTAACTTAAAAAAAAATAATTTTTACAAAAAAAGAAAAATTGAAATTAAAAAACTAGTAGATGAAAAGAAAAAAATGATTATTAGTGTAAGAGAAATTATTAATAATGAAGACCATTTAAGTAATTTAAAAAAAGTAAAAGAAATTCAAATGAAATGGAAAAGTATTGGCCCAATACCAAGAAAAATTTCAAGTAATTTATGGAATGAATTCAATGAATTATGTAATTTATATTTTAAAAAAATAAGAGAAGATAAACAAAAAATTAGTCAAGAAGATTCAAAGATAATAGAGACAAAAAATTTATTCTTTAAAAATTTTCCTGAATCAAAAATTCCGAAAAAAACTAACGAAATTCAAAAATACTTTTTTGATAAGATAGATGATTTAATTCAATCAATAAACTGTTCGTCTGAAAAAATCAAATCAAAAATTATTGACGAAACTTGCAATTTTTTTGAAAACAAATGGAATGAAATTTCAGATAAAAACGAATCAATTGATATGAATAAATTTGAAACAAAAATCTATATTCTAAAAAATTCTAAGACCAAATTAAATCAAGAATACCAACACAATTCAAAAAAAATAAAAGAATTAACTATTAATTTAAATCAAATACAAAATAATTTGGAATATATAACGGATTCAAGCACCAAAAAGTCTATCTTGAAAAGTGTAAATGGCAAAGTAAAAGAAATAATATCACAAATTGATTTTATTAAAAGTAAGAATAAAGTAATCAAAAATTACCTATAATTTTTTTTCGCTTTATTCCATAAGTCATTTAACTTATCTTCGTTATGATCAGAAATTTTTTTATTTGATTTTCTTACCTCCTTCTCAATATATTTAAAACGTTTGATAAATTTTTTATTTGATAGCTCTAATGCATATGAAACATCAATATTGTTGATTCTTGCATAATTAACTAAAGAAAAGATAATGTCTCCGAACTCTTCTTCAATTAGATCTCTTTTGTTTTTACTTACTTCGGTATTAAATTCAATTATCTCCTCTTTAATTTTATCTATGATTTGTTTATCATTTTTAAAATCAAATCCAATATTAGATGTTTTTTCTTGAATTCTTTTTGCTTTAATTAATGGGGGTAAGGAGACAGGAACACCAGAAAGAACACTATCATTACCCTCCTCAATTTTTATATTCTCCCAATTTTTTTCTACATCATTTGAATTAATTTCTTTTTTATCAAATACATGAGGATGTCTTCTAATTAATTTTTCACATATACCTGAAATAACATCGCTGATATCAAATTTATTTTTTTCAGATGCAATTTTTGAATAAAAAATTATATGTAAAAGTAAATCTCCTAATTCATTTTTAATTTCCTCAAAATTATTTGAAATTATTGCCTCTGATAACTCATATGTTTCCTCAATTGTTAAATTCTTTAATGTTTTAAATGTTTGTTCTTTATCCCACGGACAATTTTCCCTGAGATTATCCATTATATCAAGTAAATAGCTAAAATTCTCCAATTGTTTTTTACGATTTTTTTTCATCTACCCTTATAGAATTTCATCAAATAGTCAGTTTCTATTTTTCCTTTAGATATTTTATTTAACCTACCTTTTATCATTTGCCTTTTTAATTGAGATAATTTATCAATGAACAATATTCCTTTCAAATGATCATACTCATGTTGAATAATTCTAGCCGCCAAACCCGAATAAACCTCTTCGTGAAAATTGAATTTTTGGTCGTAATATTTGATATTAACTGAATTTTTCCTTGAAACATCTTCTCTTATATTCGGTATACTTAAACATCCCTCATTGAAAATCCAATTTTCTCCAAATTCATTTAGAATTGGATTTATGATGACTTTTTTAAGGTTTTTTAGTTGTGTTTTGTCAAATTCATTAATGTTTTCGTCTTCTACAAATGGAGTACCATCAACTACAAATAAACTAATAGATAAGCCAATTTGTGGTGCCGCTAATCCAACTCCTTTAGCATTATACATTGTTTTCCACATATTATCGATAATCGTATCCAAATCATTATATTTTTCATCTATATCTTTTGTAGATTTTTTTAAAAGAGGATTACCATATGAAAGTATTGAATAAATCATGATTTATTTTTTTTTTCTAAATATGACTGCAAAATAATTGTAGCACTAACTGAATCAACAAGCTCTTTTTTCATCCTTAAACTCTTCTTAGTTTTAACATTCAAAATTATTTTTTTTGCCATTTTTGATGTATATCTTTCATCGTGTCGAAAAATTTTTAGGTTAGGTAGTATTTTTTTTAACTTAGAAATAAATATTTGAATTTCATTCTCAATATCTGAAAATGAGTGATCTTTTTGTCTTGGTAAACCAATAACAATAGAATCGACATTATTTTGTTCAACAAATTTTCTTAGAAAATCAATTAGCAGCTTAGTTTCAATAGTTTGGAATGAAGAGGCAATAATTTTAAGAGGATCAGTGACAGCAATCCCAGTTCTCTTTTTACCATAATCTATTCCTAAAATAATTGACATTTCTACTCAAACAATCTATAAAATTAATACAATTAAAATCACTATAAAGTATTAAATTTGAAAAAATAAAGAAAATGAAAAAAATAATTGAAAATATCTGGGATAATAGAGAACTTTTAAACAATTCAGAATCTCAAGATGCAATTAAATTTGCAATTAAAAATCTCGACGAGGGAAAAATAAGAATTGCAGAAAAAATAAAAGAAAAGTGGATTATTAATGATTGGATTAAAAAAGCTGTTATATTATATTTTCCAATAAGTAAAATGGAAAAATCAAACGCTGGTCCTCTTGAATTTTATGATAAAATACCACTAAAAGATAATTACAAAAATAAAAATATTAGAGTTGTCCCTCATGCAGTTGCAAGGTTTGGATCTTTTATTTCTCCTGGTGTTATTTTAATGCCAAGCTTTGTGAATATTGGAGCTTACGTTGACTCAGGTACAATGGTTGACACATGGGCAACAGTTGGAAGTTGCGCTCAAATTGGAAAAAATGTTCATCTAAGTGGTGGAGTTGGAATTGGTGGGGTTTTAGAGCCAGTACAAGCGTCTCCTGTAATAATTGAAGATAATTGTTTTATAGGATCAAGATCTATAATTGTTGAAGGAGTAAGAATTGAAAAAGAAGCTGTTTTAGGTGCAAACGTAGTAATAACAGGTTCAACTAAAATAATTGATGTATCGGGAAGTAATCCCAAAGAAATCAGAGGATACGTCCCAAAAAGATCTGTTGTTATACCTGGTAGTTACAAAAAAAAATTTAATGCTGGAGAGTATAATGTTCCCTGTGCATTAATAATTGGTAAAAGGAAAGAGAGCACTGATAAAAAAACATCATTAAATAATGCTCTCAGAGAATATAATGTATCTGTTTAAAACTATATCTAATTTTGGAGACTGAATTAACTAATTCAATAGATTGTTTAAATAAAGGGGGGTTAATATTAATGCCAACTGACACTATTTGGGGTATTTCTTGTGACGCAACAAATTCAAACGCTATAATGAAAATTTATAGTTTAAAAAAAAGGAGTTTAAATAAACCATTTATAACTCTTGTATCAAATTTATTTTTATTAGAAAATATAGTTGGTGAAATTCCTGAAAAAATAATTAAACTAATTGAAAACGAGAAAAAACCTACAACCTTAATATACAAAAGTGGTAAAAATATTTCCAATAAATTATTTTCCTCAAATGGATCAATTGCAATAAGACTAGTGAAAGATATTTTTTGTAAAAAATTAATCGAGAAATTTGGAAAGCCAATTGTTTCAACTTCTGCAAATATAAATGACGAAATTACACCCGAAAACTTTTCCCAAATAGATGCAAAAATTACAAATGGGGTTGATTATATTGTGGATTTGAAAAAGAAATCTAATCTTAAAAATCCCTCCAGAATCATAAGTATAACTGATAACAGAGTTTTTCAAATTAGAGGGTGATGTTTGAATCTAAAATATTTAAATCTCAAACTAATAATAAATTATTTAATATAATTGCTAGTTCTGCAGATGAAATAAATCAACCTACATATCTCATAGGTGGATTTGTTAGAGATATTTTGCTAAATAGGAATATTGATAAAAATGATATAGATATAGTAACAGTTGGTTCATCTGAAAAGTTAGCAACTTTAGTTAATAGAAAACTAAAAATAAAAAATAAAGTTTCAATATTTAAAAAGTTTGGAACTGCAATGATAAATTATAAATCTACTAACATAGAATTTGTAAGCTCAAGAAAAGAATCTTACAAAATAAATTCTAGAAATCCTAAAGTTAGAAAAGGTTCAATAATTGATGATCACAAGAGAAGAGATTTCACTATCAATTCAATTTCCATTCAACTAAATTCAAACTTTTTTGGAAACCTACTTGATCCCTTTAATGGCATCGATGATTTAAAAAATAAAATAATTAAAACACCATTAGATCCATCAATAACTTATAAAGATGATCCTCTTAGAATATTAAGAGCTATAAGATTTGCATGTGAGTTGGGATTTGAAATAGATCAAAATTCAATGGCAGCCATTAAATTAAATTCAAAAAGAATTGAGATCATATCAAAAGAAAGAATTATTAATGAGTTAAATAAAATTATTTTATCAGAAACTCCCTCAAGAGGATTTTTCTTATTAGATGATCTTGAAATTTTAAAAATACTTTTTCCTGAACTTATTGAATTAAAGGGTGTTGAAGAAATATTTGGACAAAAACATAAAGATAATTTTAATCATACATTAGAAGTTCTTGATAATATTTCAAAATTAACAGATAATCTATGGCTTAGATGGGCAGCATTGCTCCATGATATAGGAAAAAGTAAAACAAAAAAATTCGTCAAAAAAATTGGTTGGACATTCCATGGACACGAGCATGTAGGTTCAAAAATGGTATATGAAATTTTTAAAAGATTTAAATTACCATTAAATGAAAAGATGAGATATGTAAAAAAAATTGTATATCTAAGCTCAAGACCAATTTCACTAACTGAAGATAATATTACAGATTCAGCAATAAGAAGACTACTTTATGATGCAGGTAATGACATTGATGACTTAATTACATTATGTGAAGCAGATATAACAACAAAAAATATTAATAAGCTTAAACTTTATCGTGAAAATTTTAAAACTTTAAGAATAAAAATTGAAGAAGTTGAAAATAGAGATAAATTAAGAAATTTTCAGCCACCAATTACAGGTGAGCATATAATGAATTATTTTAAAATTAAACCTTGTAAAGAAATCGGAATAATTAAGGAAAAAATAAAAAATGCTATTCTTGACGGTAAAATACCGAATGAATTTAGTCATGCTAAAAAAATGATGATTTTACTTGGAAATGATTTAGATCTATGAATAACATAAACAAAAAATATTTTAAATTTTCTTTAATTATTACAATCATACTAATTTATTTAGTTATTGCTGCAGGGGCATTTGTAAGAATGACTGGTAGTGGTATGGGTTGCCCTGACTGGCCAAAATGTTTTGGATATTTAGTTCCTCCAACTAAAAAATCTGATCTTTTTTGGAAAAAAGAATATCAGTACACAAAAAAACAAATGATTATTTATAAGGATAAACTTTTTTATGCCAATGAAGATTTTATGTCAAAAAATAATATTAATCTAAATAATTGGACAGAATACAAAGTCCATGACTACTCCACATTTGACGTAAAACATACATGGATAGAATTTTTAAACAGACTTTTAGGAGCTTTAGCAGGATTATCAACTCTAATTACATTTATTTTTTCGTTAAGCTTTTGGAAAACCAAAAGAAAAATAGTCATTTTTTCTTTTGTATCTATTTTGTTTATTTTGTTTCAAGCATGGCTAGGAAAAACTGTTGTAGATTCAAATTTACAGCCTGTTAAAATATCTATTCACATGATGATGGCACTAGTTATAGTATTCATTTTAATTTATTTATTATATCTTGTTAGGGTGTTTGAAAAAAATGAAAGGGAATTTAAATAACGGGATCAAATATTTAGTTTTATTTTCATTTATTTGTACTATTCTACAAATATTTTTAGGATCTCTTGTAAGGCAATTTATCGATATTCAAAATAAAAATTTAGGTAATGAGTTAAAGAATATTTGGCTGGACCCAGCCCCTATAAAATTTTATATTCATAGAAGTTTTTCAATTTTTATAATTTTTTTAAATTTTTTGATATACTTGATCTTAAAAAGAAATAATTACTCACTAATATTAATAAATTTAGTATTATTAATTATTATTTTAGAGATTACTACTGGTGCAATCATGTTCTATTTTGACTTTCCATTTAGTTCCCAACCAATTCATCTGGTTTTGGCATCGGCTTTATTTGGACTGCAATCGTATTTGGTTTTTAAAATTTTTAAAATTTAATTTATGATTTATAGAGTTCGAATAATTTTTGATAATGATAAAGACATTTTAAGAGATATTGAATTAAAGTCGTCAACTAATTTGGAAAAATTTCACAAAATTATTCTTGAATCATTTGGAATAGTAGGAAATGAATTGGCTTCATTTTACAAATCAAATGAAAAATGGGAATTTATTCATGAAATTCCATTAGTTAATTTTGATAATGAATTAGAATCAATGAAATCTTTAAAAATTGATTCATTACTTACATTAAAAGAGAGTAAACTATTATACGTTTATGATTACCTAAATCTTAATACATTTTTCATTGAACTAGTGGAGGTTTGTAAAGCTATTCCAAATACAAAATATCCAAATATTATTTTCTCTGAAGGAGAAATCTCCTTAAAGAATAGTAATTAATATTATATTTTTTAAACCTTATTGATTATAATCTCTTATTAACTTAGATAAATTTAGATTTTCATAATGATTCCTAACATAATTAAAAGAAGATTCCATAACAGATCCCATACTTTTACTATTTCGAAATGATTCATCAGAAGTAAAATTAAAGATCTCTTCCCTAAGCTGAATTAAATTCTCTTTTATTGTAATTTTATCTTTTTTCATAATATCAATAATTTTACTTAATCTTTTTTCTGATCCTATAATTCTTTTAGCAATTATCGATCTCTCTTCAATTTTGTATTGTAAAACTGAATCATGATTTAACTTATCTCTAATTAGATTCATAAGTTTTAAATTTTCCTCAAAAAATTGGGGTCTGTAAATTTTTAATTTACCTTCAAAACATTGCTGGTCAAAATCAATTGGTCTTATTCTGTATACAACTTTGTCAAAATCATGAATTGGAACAACAACATAGTTATATGATCTCATATCACCAAGCAATCTTATCATACATCTTTCATTAAATTTAACATATTCTTTTGCTAATTGAGCTTTCTCCATATTCGAACAATCCTTTAAATTTTCTTTAATAAATATATCACCAGGAATTCCTGAGATGTGCTCTTCAATTAATATTGAATCATTTACCAAAAAATTTATATTATATGGTGATAGCATATGCTCAAATTCCAATCCATACACTCTAGAAGCATCAGTTTTTTTTATATAGAAATAAATGAAATTATCATTTAAAATATTTCTAATTTTTATTCTGAAAGGTTTTGAATTACCAAATGTACAATAGTCAATTGCATCAATTTTCAAAAATTCAAACTGATCATCATTACCATCAGAATGTAGCCTAGCATAAATCTTTTTTAAATACTGCTCAATTTCAAAGTTTTCATTTTCGTTGTAAAATAATCTCACCCAAAGTGTATCGTTATTATTTTTATCATAAACTACTACAGAACCTTTAAACCTGAGTAGATCATTATATAAAATATTTATTTCAAACCACCTATTGTTTGAAATCAAATATTTTTTTAATAATTCATTGATTGGATAAAAAGGTTTTTTTTTAGAAATTAGCTTTTTCCTCATATAAATTAAATTAACAAGAAATAAAAAATGATTTATTTGAAGTAAACTTATAAAATATAAAAATGAATTTTTCATTAAAATCAGATTTTTTACCAACAGGTGACCAACCAGAATCAATTCAGGAGTTATATAATGGATTCAAACAAAATGAAAAATTCATGACATTATTAGGAGTTACAGGATCAGGTAAGACATTCACAGTAGCTAATGTGATACAAAAATTAATGAAACCAACATTAATTTTAGCTCATAACAAAACTCTAGCCGCTCAACTTTACACTGAATTTAAACAATTTTTTCCTGAAAATGCTGTTGAATACTTTGTATCATACTATGACTACTATCAACCCGAAGCATACCTTCCAGTGACTGGAACTTATATTGAAAAAGATTTATCAATTAATGATGAAATTGAAAAACTTAGATTAAGAACTACATCTTCATTATTATCAGGAAGAAGAGATGTAATTGTTATCGCTTCTGTTTCTTGCTTATATGGAATTGGAAACCCAGTTCAATTTAAAGAAAATATAATAAATATTAAATTGACACAAAATTTATCAAAGAGAAAATTACTTAAATATTTTGTTCAAAGTTTATATACAAGATCAATTGATGATTTAAAAAAAGGGAATTTTAGATTAATTGGAGATGTAATTGATATTTTTCCAGTTTACTCTGATAATCCAATAAAAATTTTATTTTTTGGAGACGAAATTGAGGATATATTCTCTTTCTGTATTGATACCCAAGATATCATTGAAAAATACGAAGAAATAAATATATATCCAGCAAATATATTTGTTACAACTCCCAAAATAATATCAAATGCTATAGATGAAATTCAAATAGATCTTACAAATCAAGTTGATTTTTTTAAAAAAAATGGTAAAAAACTTGAGGCTAAACGACTCGAAGAAAGAACTCTTTTTGATATTGAAATGATAAAAGAATTAGGTTACTGTTCTGGTATTGAAAATTATTCGAGGTATCTTGATGGACGAAAACCTGGAACAAGACCATTTTGCCTCATAGATTATTTTCCAGATGACTTTTTGATGGTTATAGATGAGAGTCATGTAACCATACCCCAAGTTCACGCAATGTACGGAGGAGACAGAAGTCGAAAGGTTAACCTTGTTGAATATGGATTTAGATTACCTGCTGCAATGGATAACAGACCTTTAAAATTTGAAGAGTTTGAAAAACTACAAAATCAAGTTTTATATGTTAGTGCCACACCAGCTGATTATGAATTAAATAAATCAGATGGTATTTTCACTGAACAAATTATAAGACCAACGGGACTTCTTGATCCTGTAATTGAAGTAAGGGCTTCAAAAAATCAAATTGACGATATAATTGAAGAAATTAATAATAGGGTTTTGTTAGATGAGAGAGTGCTAATAACTACATTAACAAAAAAAATGGCTGAAGAGTTAGCAAAATATTTCTTAAAACTTAATATCAGAAGTAAATATATCCATAGTGATATTGATACCCTAGAAAGAGTAGATATTATGCATGATTTAAGAAAGGGATTATTTGATGTTTTAGTTGGAGTTAACCTACTTAGAGAGGGACTTGATTTACCTGAGGTATCCCTAGTTATAATTTTAGATGCAGATAAAGAAGGGTTTTTAAGAAGTAATAGATCTTTAACTCAAACAATTGGTAGAGCAGCAAGAAACATAAACGGGAAAGCCATAATGTATGCTGATAGAGTTACAAGAAGTATGAGAGATACAATTAATAAAACAAAAGATAGAAGAGCCAAACAAATTATTTACAATAAAAAAAATAATATAACTCCTAAACCATTAAAAAAGTCAATTCATAACATACTTGTTAGGGAAAGTATTAAAAATTCCGAAAATGAAAAAAATATTGATATTTTAGAAAATAAAATTGAAAACATTTCTTCTAAAAGTGAAATAGAAAAAAATATAAAAAACATTAGAAAAGAAATGGAGGATGCTGCAAAAAATCTTGATTTTATCCTAGCAGCGAAAAATAGGGATCTTTTAAACTTGTATAAACAAAAATTAAATAAACTAAAGCAATCAAGAAAATAACTGCTTTAGTTTATTTTTTTTATGTTCTAAGAAATAATAATCTCTTTTGTTTTTTTTTGTTTTATTTTATTTTTCGGTAATTCTACATTAAGAACTCCATTAGTGTAATTTGCTTTTATTTTTCCTAAATTAGCGTCGTCAGGTAACTTAAAGGTTCTTAAAAATGAATTATATGAAAACTGTTTTAAAGAATAATTACTAGCATTTTCAATTTCCTTAGAGTCATCTAAACTTATCGACAAAATGTTATCATCTAATTTAATTGAAAAATTTTCTTTTGATTTTCCTGGAATTGCAACTTGAATTGAATATAAATTTTCATTATTTATTATATTAATATCGGGTATTTTACATTCATTATAAGTTTGATTAAAAAAATCAGGTAAATAAAATTCATCAAAAATAGATGAAAATAAATTTGGTTTATATTCTATTATATTCATATTTATTAAATTTAAAATTATACATTTCAAATAGTACAAAAATAATTCCAGCTATATAATAGTGTCAAATTGACATGAAAAATTGAAAAAAACAAGACATTATGTCATTTATATGTTCTGCTGAACCTTAATTGCAGCTTCTTGAAAACCTTTTGCACTTATAACATTAAATCCAGATGAATCTATAATTTCTTTTGCAATTTTCGAATTTGTTCCTTCTAATCTAACAATAATAGGAACATTTATCTCATCTCCCATTTTTTTAAAGACGGAAACTATTCCCTCAGCTACCCTATCGCATCTAACAATACCCCCAAATATATTAACCAAAATAGCTTTTACGTTAGGATCTTTAAGAATTATTCTAAAACCGGCCTCAACTCTTTTTGGGTCTGCGGTTCCTCCAACGTCCAAAAAATTTGCAGGTTCACCTCCTGCATGTTTTATTAAATCCATTGTTGCCATCGCTAAACCTGCCCCATTAACCATACAACCAACATTACCATCAAGATCAACATAACTTAAACCAAAACTTTTAGCTTCAACTTCAACAGGATTTTCTTCATCTAAATCTCTTTTTTCAGATAATTCTTTTTGTCTAAATATAGAATTGTCATCAATGGATACTTTACAGTCTACTGCAATAATTTTGTTATCAGATGTTTTCAAAACTGGATTTATTTCAAATAAAGATGCGTCAGAATTAATATATGCTTTATATAGGTTTTTTATAAACAACGTCATTTCTTTAAAAGCCTCACCTGACAAACCAAGATTAAAAGCTATATTTCTTAATTGAAAAGATTGAATTCCGAGTCTGGGATCAATAAATTCCTTAAAAATTAAATGTGGAGACTCTTCAGAAACCTGCTCAATATCCATTCCTCCTTCTTTTGAATAAACAATAATGTTTCTTGCTTTACCTCTATCTAATAAAATTGAAACATAAAACTCCTTTGTTTCACTTTCTCCTGGATAGTAAACATCTTCAGCAATTAAAACTTTCCTAACTAGCTTCCCTTTAGATGTGGTTTGAGGTGTTACCAGCTTCATTCCTAAAATTTTATCTGAAACCTCTTCAACTTCAGAAATATTTTTTGCAAGTTTTATTCCTCCTCCTTTACCTCTACCTCCAGCATGAACCTGAGCTTTTATTACAAAAACCCCTTTGTTAAACTTTTTTAATTCATTGGCGACAGAAATTGCCTCACTAACTGAACTTGCAACTTTTCCTCTTTGAATTGGCACATCATTATTTTGTAAAATCTCTTTGCCCTGATACTCGTGTAAATTCATATTTTTTATTAAAGAATCTTATTTGTTTTAAATATAACATAATTTGTGATATTTAATATATTCTATTACTTACAATTATTAGTTACTTATTATTATTATTTTTGTAAAAAATTATGAAAAATATTGAATTAATAAATATCGCAGAACAGTTTGGAACCCCAATATACGTTTATGATTCTGACAAAATTAAAAGCCAATTTTTTAGGTTAAAAAATGCTTTTAAA
This sequence comes from Flavobacteriaceae bacterium, assembly GCA_002702875.1. GTDB lineage: Bacteria > Bacteroidota > Bacteroidia > Flavobacteriales > Flavobacteriaceae > TMED220. The sequence continues at coordinate 11,471 of PACV01000024.1, read as the reverse complement.
AGTATACATAATTTAAGAATAAACTATGCTGTAAAAGCTTCTCCTAATATATCAATCCTGAAATTTTTAAATAATTTAGGTGCTGGTTTAGACACAGTTTCAATTCAAGAAGTTGAATTAGGTCTTAAAGCTGGTTTTAATCCTAAAAAAATAATTTTTACGCCGAATGGTATTAATATTGAAGAACTTGAAGAAGCTTCAAAAAAAAATATTCAAATCAATATTGATAATCTATCAGTACTTGAACAATTTGGAAGTAAATACCCTGACTGTCCTGTTTGTATTAGAATTAATCCTCACATAATGGCTGGCGGAAATAATAATATATCTGTTGGACATATTGATTCAAAATTTGGTATTTCAATTCATCAAATACCACATTTATTAAGGATAGTAAATAACACTAAAATGAAGATTAATGGAATTCACATGCATACAGGTAGTGATATATTAGATATCGATGTTTTTCTTAATGCATCAGAAATTTTATTCAGCGCTGCAAAAGAATTCAAAAATTTAGAATTTATAGATTTTGGAAGCGGGTTTAAGGTTCCTTATAAAAAAGGTGATTTGGAGACAAACATTGAGGAACTTGGGAAAAAATTATCCTCCAGATTTACAGATTTTTGCAAAGATTACGGAAAAAAACTTGATCTATATTTTGAACCTGGGAAATTCTTAATAAGTGAAGCTGGATTTTTTTTAACTAGAGTTAATTCTATCAAACAAACTACATCTACAGTCTTTGCTCAAATTAATTCAGGATTTAATCATCTTTTAAGACCAATGTTTTACGGCTCTTATCATGAAATTTTAAATTTATCTAATCCGAAAGGTAATGAAAGATTTTATTCAGTTGTTGGCTATATATGTGAAACAGACACATTTGCGAGTAACAGAAAAATACCTGAGATTAAAGAGAATGATATTTTAGCTTTTAAAAATGCTGGAGCTTATTGCTATTCAATGTCTAATAACTATAATTCTAGATATCGTCCAGCTGAAATACTTTGGTACAACAATAAGGCAAACTTAATTAGGAAACAAGAAGACTTTAATGATTTAATTTCTAATCAAGTGATTTTAAACTTTTGATTTAAATTTATATTGCTGCTGAACCTATTAACTCGTTTTTTAAATACCATACAATAAATTGCCCCTCAGAAATTGATGAAATTGGAGAATCAAAAATGATATATAATTTTTTATTTCTCATGTACAGATAAGAATTCTTGAGCTTTTGTCTATATCTTATTCTAGATTTGACTTTAAGAAATTTATTTTCACTAAGTTTCAGATCCTCTCTTACCCAATGGACTTTTTCTCTATTTATTGAAATACCTCTTCTAAATAATCCAGGGTGATTACTTCCCTCCCCAACATAAATAATATTTTTTTTAACATCAGTTTTTAAAATGTACAATGGCTCTTTGGCTCCTCCTATACTTAAACCTTTTCTCTGTCCAACAGTATAAAAATGTGCTCCATTGTGATAACCTATAGTTTTTCCATCTTCTAAACTAAAAATTAATGGCTTTGAATTATTATCCAAAAAAGCATCAAATGTTTTATGAAAATATTCTTTATTTCTTTTTAGAAATAATTTTTTTTCAATTAAAATTACTTTTCCCTTTTTTTCAATCAGTTTTTGTTTTAAAAAATCTGGCAACTTCACTTTACCAATAAAGCATAACCCTTGAGAATCTCTTTTTTCAGCAGTTATTAAATTTTGTTTTTTTGCAATATATCTAACCTTGGATTTTTCCAATTCCCCAATTGGAAACAAAATTTTTGAAATTTGACCTTGGTTTAACTGACATAAAAAATATGATTGATCCTTAAGACTATCTTTTCCTGAAAACAACTTATATATAATTTTCTTACCACTCTTAGTTTTAGTTTTTCTTGCATAATGACCAGTAGCTACAAAGTCTGCTCCAAGGGATAACGCTTTTTTTAAGAAAATATCAAACTTTATTTCTTTATTGCAAAGAACATCTGGATTTGGCGTTCTTCCTTCTTTGTACTCCTTAATCATATAATCCACTATTTTCAATTTGTATTCAACACTTAAATCAATACTTTGAAATGGTATATTAAGTTTTTCAGCAACAGTCATTGCATCATAACTATCCTCAAGCCATGGACACTCGTCACTAACAGTAACGGAGGTATCATGCCAGTTTTTCATAAATAGTCCTATAACATTATATTTTTTTTCTTTTAAAAGATAAGCCGCAACACTTGAATCAACACCACCAGACATTGCAACAACAACTGTTTTTTTCATTTAAAATCGTAAAATCAAATTACCTAGATCTTTTCTGAAGTTTTCTCTGCTTCTCTGCCTGTTCCATAGCTTTTTGCAGTCTAGCTGAAAATCCACCAGTTTTTTTTGGACGCTTTTTATTTTCCTCAATTTGTAATCTTATTTTCTCGTTATCAATTATAAAATTTTTAATAACTAGCATTAATAGAATTGTAATTATATTGGAAACAAAATAATATAAACTTAGGCCACTGGCATAATTATTAAAGAAAAATAACATCATAAGTGGCATTATGTACATTATTATTTTCATGTTAGGCATACCAGGTTGGCTTGGTGCTGGCTGCTGACCCATAGTCATCATAGTGTAAATAAAAATTGCAATTGAAGCCAATATTGGAAAAAGACTCACATGGTCACCATAAAATGGAATACTAAAAGGCAAATCCAAAATTGAATCATATGACGAAAGATCATCTGCCCACAAAAAACTTTGTTCCCTAAGAGCAAAAGCAACAGGAAAAAACATGAATAATGCATAAAATACTGGCAACTGAAGTAATGCTGGTAAACATCCTGACATTGGGTTTGCTCCTGCCTTGTTGTATAAGCCCATAGTTTCTTGTTGTCTTTTGACAGCATCATTTTTAAATTTTTTATTTATCTCATCAACCTCAGGTCTTAGCGTTTTCATTTTAACTTGAGAAACGTATGACTTGTATGTTACAGGAGACATAGCTAATCTGACTAAAATTGTCATTAGAATTATTGAAATACCGTGAGGGAAAATTGAACTTAAAAAATTAAAAAGTGGAGTAAAAATAAATTTATTAATCCAACCAAATATACCCCATCCAAAATATATTGAATCTTCAATACCTAAATCATAAGATTTTAAAATATTATATTCTGATGGTCCAAAGTACCACTTAAAATTTAAATTAATTTCATTTGAATTTTTAACATCAAAATCTGAATAATATTTTTTAGTAAATAATTGATCTTTATCCTCACTTTGAACAAGATTTTCAGATTTGAAATTAACCTTCTCAATTTTATTTTCAGGAATTAAAATTGAATTGAAAAAATGTTGTTTATAACCTATCCATTTAACATTATCAATTTCATCTTCATCGTCACTGGTAGCAGACAAATATGACATTTTATCATTGTCATAACCATAAGTTAATTCAGTATATCTATTCTCATATTCAATACTTTTAGAATTCCTGAAACACTTTAAGGACCATGATAAATTTAATGGCTCTCTTTTATTAAGTATTGAGCTAAAACCTTCAGATCTCACTTTAAAATTTAACATAAAATCAGTTGGGTTAAACTCATAGATTATCGAAATACTTTTTCCACTTTCTAATGATGCAAGCATTGTTAGAACTTGTTTTGAATTCTTAGTTGAATAAACAGGACTAAAATTAATATCTGATGTATTAATCATCCTTCCGTCTATAGTAATAAATTTTAAATTAAATTCATTGTTTTTATTTATTAGAAATATCTCTTGATTGTTATGATTAAAATAATCCTTAAGTTTTAATTCTACAATTTTACCTCCTTTAGAATTAACTTTAATTACATACTTTTCATTTTCTATTGTTTGAATGTTTGATTCATTTTCGCTGGATAGGACAGATGAAAATTCACCAAATTTTTCTAATTCACTTAATTTTATTTTCTCATCATCTGAGTCATTGCCAATTTCTTTTTCAGCTGTTTGAATTTTTTGTGATTCTTCACTAACTGGTTGTTGATTATAAAACATCCAGGTTAATATTATAGCTATTAAAATAAAACCAATAAATTGGTAAGGATCAAATTTATTTTCTTCTATCATATTTATTTTAATATTAATTAGAGATATTATAATTCATGGAAGCTTTTATAAAACTGTTAAAGAGTGGGTGAGGATTTAAAACAGTACTTTTATATTCAGGATGAAACTGAACTCCTAAAAACCAAGGATGATTTGTATTTTCTACAATTTCTACTAGATTTGTTTCAGGATTAATACCTGTTGCTTCAAGCCCAGACTCTTTCAACTTGGAAATATATTTGCCATTTAATTCATATCTATGTCTATGTCTCTCATCAATAATTAATTTGTTATAAGAGTTATGTGCAATTGAATTTTTTTTCAATTTACATTTCCATGACCCAAGCCTCATGGTCCCACCTAATCTTTCAATATTTTTCTGACTTTCCATAATGCAAATTACGGGATTTTTACAATTTTTATCAACTTCAGATGTATTTGCATCATCTAAATTAAGAACATATCTTGAATGTTCAATAACTGCAACTTGCATTCCAAGACATATCCCAAAAAAAGGGATATTGTTATTTCTTACATAATTAATTGTCGCTATCTTACCATTGAGTCCCCTTTCTCCAAATCCTGGTGCAACAATTATTCCAGAAAGATCTTTGGTTTCTTTACTTACATTATCAAGATTTATTTTTTCGGCGTGAATTGTTTTTATATTGATTTTACAATTGTTTACAACTCCAGAATGAATCATAGCTTCAATAATAGATTTGTATGAATCTTGAAGTTCAACATATTTACCAACTAGTCCAATATTAATCTCATACTTTGGATTCTGTAGTTTATTTAAAAAATTATTCCAATTCTCCATTCTTACTTTTTTTTGAGCTGACAAATTTAATTCTTTAAGAACAACATTATTTAAACCCTCTTTTAACATTAAAATTGGAACTTCGTATATTGAATCTGCGTCAATTGATTGAATTACAGCGTCTTTCTTTACATTACAGAAAAGAGCTAATTTTTCTTTTATATTATCAGAAATTTGGTGTTCGGTTCTACAAACCAAAATATTCGGACTAACCCCGCTTTCCATTAAAGCTTTAACTGAATGTTGAGTAGGTTTAGTCTTCAATTCTCCGGCAGCAGATAGGAAAGGAATAAGAGTCAAATGGATAACTATAGCATTTTCTTTTCCCAAATCCCAAATTAACTGTCTAACTGCTTCAATATATGGTAATGACTCAATATCTCCCACAGTTCCACCAATTTCAGTTATCACTATATCAAATTTTTTACTTTCTGAGAGCTCTAACATTCTTAATTTAATCTCATTAGTTATATGAGGAATAACCTGAACAGTCTTTCCTAAAAAATCTCCGTTTCTTTCCTTATCAATAACGCTTTGATAAATTTTACCTGAAGTAACATTATTTGATTGACTGGTATTTTCATTTAAAAATCTTTCGTAATGACCTAAATCTAAATCAGTTTCAGCACCGTCATCTGTAACATAACACTCTCCGTGCTCATAAGGATTTAAAGTTCCTGGATCAATATTTATGTATGGATCAAATTTTTGAATAGTAACCTTATAATTTTGAGATTGAAGAAGTTTGGCCAATGATGCTGCAATAATACCTTTACCTAATGATGAACTTACACCACCAGTAACAAATATGAATTTAGATTTAGCCATTTCCGGACATTAATTTAATTTATATCCGGACTCAAAAATACAAAAAGTATAATTATTTACTTAAAAATTCTGATTTATTAATTTCTTTAACACTATAACCGTCATGCATTAATAAATAAAAAGCCTCATTACTGTAACCACTTTTATCAATTTTTTTATAGTCAAAAGAATTTTTCAAATATTTAGTTAAATTATTTTTTTTAAAAAATATTTTTTTTGAATAAGCTAATCTTAATATGATGTCAAGAGTTAAATCATATGCTCTTAAAGATTCAAAAGTTGGTAATTTGTTGAAAGTATCTAAATACTTCCTTTCAAAATTTATAGTATTTTCATTTTCAAATGTTGCTGATCCATCAGCATAAGTAAAATTAATATTACCTAGATGTTTCCTTGAAATATTAAAATTATCGTAAACCTTTTCCCTTTTAGTTGTAATCAAATGAATTTCCCGTTCTTCACTTGAAATAGAATTTAGTAATGAAGTAACATTGGAAATTAAAGCGAGATTTTCAGACTCAAAAATAATCTTATTAGGTAATGAATCAGTTATTAAGGAGTCAACAAGTTCAGTTGACATGTAACCTTCTGCTTCTGGTCTAATTATTTTTGAATAGGGAAACCTTAAATTTAATTCTTTTTCTATTTCCCTGTTTAGTGTATCAGCTATTATTAATGTATTTTTTGTTGAATCAATTATTTTATCTAAATATTTATACATTTTTTTTCTCAAAAATTCTTTACTAGTTACAGATTGATAAACGTTTTTAACAAATTTTACTGGCTTTGTAGATAAAGGAGCTATAAGAGGTGTATCTCTAAAATACCCCAATGAACTTAAATAATTAAAATTTTTTGGTATTAATGGACCAATAATTGCATCAAATTTGTTTGGTTTTACTTTTTTTATAATTTTATTTAAATGACTGATGTCATTTTTTGTATCAAAAAATTCAACTTCACAATTTATTCCAAGTTTAGATGCTTCTTTATAAGCTAGAATAACACCAAAACAAAAATCTAAAGAAATTGTTTTTAAGTTTCTTTTTTTTAAATCTTCTTTAATTTTAATGATAGAATCAAAGTCAAACTGATTAGTTTTAAATGGCAAAAAAAGCCCAATTTTAATCTCTTTTTTTTGTTTAACTGAATCTTTTAAACTATAAATTTGAATTTCTTCATTAAATTCATCATTAATTAATTTTTTAACATATGAAATTGGCAATTTAATTTTTGATCCTTGTCTTAAATTATATTTTAATAATTCTGGGTTATAGTAATTTAATGAATCTATTTCTATATTATATTTCTTAGATATTGACCAAAGAGTTTCATTGACTTTAACGCTATGTATATGATATTTCAAAGAATCAATTTTCTTATCTGATATATAAAATACTGGGATTCTAAGCTCCATTTTTTTCTTTAAAATGGTATTATTTAATACTGGGTTGTATTTTTTTATATCATTTACAGATAGGTTATATTTTTTTGATAATGAAAATAAAGTTTCCTTTTTTTTTACCTTATGGTTTATAAAACTAATTGAATCATATTGACAATTTGCTGAAAAAACAATTAAACTAAATGATAAGATTATTTTTTTTAAAAACTTCATTCCCATTCAATTGTGGCTGGTGGTTTTGAACTAATATCATAAACTACTCTATTAACACCTTTAACTTTATTAATGATTTCATTGGATATTTTTTGTAATATTTTATAAGGTAAATCTACCCAATCTGCAGTCATTCCGTCTGTAGATGTTACAGCTCTTAAAGCGACACAACTTTCATATGTTCTTTCATCACCCATGACACCTACTGTATTTACTGGAAGTAAAATTGCTCCTGCTTGCCAAATTTTTTTATATAAATTGTTTCGTTTAAGTTCAGAAATAAATATATCATCTACATCCTGTAATAATTCTACTTTTTCTTTTGTTACTTCTCCTAAAATTCTTATTGCTAACCCAGGTCCAGGAAAAGGATGCCTATTAATTATATTCTTATCAATTTTTAGATTTAAACCAACTTTTCGAACCTCATCTTTAAATAACATTTTTAATGGTTCAATTATTTTTAATTTCATATCAGAGGGGATTCCGCCTACATTGTGATGAGATTTTATTGTAGCAGAAGGACCTTTTACTGAAATTGATTCAATTACATCAGGATAAATTGTACCTTGACCTAACCAATTTGCATTACAAATCAATTTTGACTCATTTTGAAATACATCAATAAAAATTTTACCTATTATTTTTCTCTTCATCTCAGGATCAACTACACCTTTTAATTCTTTATAAAACAAATCTGATGCGTCTACTCCTTTAACTTTTAATCCTATTTTTTTATAATAATTTAAAACTGAAGTGTATTCATTTTTTCTCAGTAAACCGTTATTAACAAAGATACAATTCAAATTTTCCCCAATTGCTTTATTTATTAAAACTGCTGCAACTGTAGAGTCCACTCCTCCAGATAAACCCAAAATAACTTTATCAGATTTTATTTTACTAGTAATATTTGAAACTGTCTCATTAATAAAAGATTTTGAAGTCCAATTCTGTTTAAATTTCAAAATTTTAATAAAAAAATTATAAAAAATTTGTCTACCATCTTCAGAATGAAAAACTTCAGGGTGAAATTGTATTCCATATAGAATATTTTTTAAGGACTTGAAAGCTGCAAATTCTACATCATCAGTACTAGCTATACACTCAAAATCTTTTGGAAGTTTTTGAATTGTGTCAGAGTGACTCATCCAAACCTGACTTTTATTTTTAACGGAATTAAAAAAAGGATCTTTTTCATTTATTTTGCTTAACAAGGCCCTTCCATACTCTCGTTTATTTGATGCACTAACAATTCCCCCAAAATTGTGGGCAATATATTGGGCTCCATAGCATATAGCCAAAATTGGCAGTTTTCCGTAAAATTTTTTAAAATTAAATGTAGGTGAATCATTAGATTTTACTGAAAATGGAGATCCAGATAAAATAATTGCTTCAAAAGAAAAAATTTTTTTTGGTAAATTATTAAAAGGAAAAATCTCACAAAAAATATTTAATTCTCTTACTCTTCTAGCAATCAGCTGAGTATATTGAGATCCAAAATCAACTATGAGTACTTTACTAAACATTTTTATTATCTATTTCTTCATCAAAAATAATGACATCAAACTTATTAGACAAAGGATCTAAAATTTTAAACAATTCATTTATAAATTGTTCTCCATAAATTTGAAAAAAAGTTGTGAAATTTACTTTTCTTTCTTGAATAGAGCCATTAGGAAATAGTTTCTCGTAAATAACGGAAAGTCTTGATACATGATCTGATAATTTTTTTCTTTGAGCTTTTAATAATCTTTTCTCCAATTTGTTAATACTAGCTGTCTGTTTTTTAAATTCTGAATCAACAGAACCTTTAAATGAATAATCAGTTTTTTCAACTAGTTCATTTAAATATTTGAATTGTTTATCAAGTTTATTTTTTAAAAAAGATAAGTCCAAATCAATATTACTAATTTCTCTAACTTTTTTATTAATCAAACTATTTTTTTCCATAAAAAGATCTTTAAGGTCAATATTTAAATTTTTAATTTTTTTTGACAACTTAAAATCAATAATTAATGCTGAATTTCTATTTAATAAAATTGGATAATTTACATTCTGACTTTCAAAAAAATCTTTTAACAACAACCAATAAGATATTTCTGAAGGACCACCAATGTAACATATATTTGGTAAAATTATTTCTTGATATAGAGGTCTTAACAAAACATTTGGGGAAAAAAATTCAGGATTCGTTTTTAATATTTTTTTGATTCCATCAAGATCATAATTGATGTTTGAATTTTTAATTTTATACAAATTTTTTTCGATTACAATTCTCTCTCTATTTGTTTTAGTTTGATAAAATAAATTAATTTCTCTGGGATTTACTTGAGCTTTAAAACTCTTACCATATTTTTTTTTTAAATTTTCAATAGTTAAATTAATTATTCTATTAGAAGTTTTATTTCTAATTTCTTCTAATAAATATGGCTCAAATATTTTCTTTAACCTTTTTTCATTTGAATCAATTATCACAATACCTTTATTTCCAAATATAGTATTTACAAGTTTTCGAGTTGCATCGGCTAAATTCGATGACTTTAAATAACTATCCTTAACTAATTCAATTAAGTACTTCGAGTTTAAATTATCCTTCTCTAATTTTTCAAAAAATAAATCAAATAACCTTTCAAGCCCCTTGATATCAAATAATCCAACTGGGCCAGATTTTTTTTTATTCCATTTATAATTAACACCATTGAAATTAAAAGAACTAATCTCATCAAAATCATGATCTTCAGTTGCCATCCAAAAAATAGGAATAAAATTAAATTCTGGATATTTCTTATTTAGAATTTTAGTTAAATTGATAGTACTTATGATTTTATAAATAAAATAGATTGGACCTGTTAATAAGGATAGCTGATGTCCAGTACATACAGTATAAGTATTATCCAGTTTCAATAATTCAATATTTTTTTTTACGGAATTATTTAAATTCTTGATTGATTTGTATTGATCATTAATTACAGAATATAAAGTCTCTCTATTTTGTTTGATATAATTTTTAGATTTTAAATTTAACTGAATCTTGAAATTATTTAAATTAGGTCTTAAATTATAAAAACTTCTCAATTCACTTGCACCCTCAACATAATCATTAAATAGCTGAGAAGTTTTATTTACATTGCGATATGAAAAATTATAAGATTTCATTTATAAAATTAAATTCAAATATTTTTTTTGTTATTGTAGGGTTCTGCATATAGATCAAAATCAGTAGCTCCAACAACGTGTAAGTCAGCAAAATCTCCAATTCTTAAATAAAATTTCGAAGAGTCAATCAAAACCTCATTGTCAACATCAGGAGAATCAAATTCTGTCCTTCCAATAAAATATTTTCCTTCCAATCTGTCAATAATACACCTAATTTTTTTTCCTACTTTTTTTTGATTTATTTTTAAAGATATATTTTTTTGAATTTCCATTATTTCCTCTAACCTTCTATTTTTCTCATTTTCAGATACATTATCTGTTAACTTATAAGCATGAGTATTTTCTTCATGACTGTATTTAAAACATCCAAGTCTTTCAAATTCCATCTCCTTAATCCATTTTTTTAAAATGTTGTAATCTTCTTTTGTTTCACCAGGATAACCTACAATGATAGTTGTTCTTATATTAATTTCAGGTAAAATGCTTCTTATATTTTTAATCAAAGAATTTGTTTTTTTTGAGGTTATCCCTCGTCTCATTGACTTCAAAATAGAATCAGAAATGTGTTGAAGTGGAATATCAAGATAATTGCAGATTTTATTTTCTTTACTCATTAAATCAATAACTTCTATAGGAAAATTTGAAGGAAAAGCATAATGTAATCTTATCCATTCAATACCTTTAATTTTAACCAATTCAATCAAAAGCTCTTTTAAACTTCTTTTTTTATAAATATCTAAACCATAAAAAGTAAGATCTTGAGCAATTAAAATTAACTCTTTTACCCCGTTTTTTGATAATTTTTTAGCCTCGTTAACAATTGATTCTATAGGTTTTGACTTATGTTTGCCTCTCATTAGAGGGATAGCACAAAAAGAACACGGTCTATTACATCCCTCCGAAATTTTTAAATAAGCATAACTTTTTGGAGTTGTTAGAAGTCTTT
>PACV01000023.1 GCA_002702875.1 Flavobacteriaceae bacterium | reverse complement strand
TGAAACTTGCACCCGATACCGATTTCAAGAACCTAGCATCATCAACAACATTTAGAACTCCACCAGCAGAGTTGTTGTGATCATTCCATTCGTAATCGTAATCCCACTTCCTAACCCATCCTTCCATAAATATATTCCCCCGTTCCCCACTACACTTCTTGGATGATTAAATCCAGTAAACCAATGAACTGTATCTATTTGATGACACATCCATTGACCAGGTATCCCAGAAGAATAAGGCCAAAACAACCTGTACTCAAGATATTTTCTTGGACTCCATTTTTCAAATGGTCTATTAATTAAATATCTTTTCCAATCTGTATCTTTTTCCTTTATTTCTTTGACCAAACTAGGTAGCCTCCACCTGTCTGGTTGATTAACGTTCCACTTCATTTCTACCATAACCACTTTTCCAAATTTGCCAGATTTAATATAATTATTTGCTGCATGATAATTAAGTCCACTTCTTCTTTGAGAACCAATTTGAAATATAATTTTAGATTTTTTTACAGCATTAAGCCCCAATATTGCATCATCCATTGTCTCAGCAAAAGGTTTTTCAACATAAACGTCTTTTTTTGATTCAGCTGCCTCAACTGTGTGAATAGCATGTTGAAAATCAGCTGTAGATATAATTACTGAATCTATCTTATTTTTTTCATACATTTCTTCATTGTTTCTCCACTTATCAACCTTTAAGCCTGTTTTAGCTTTTATAAATTCAGCTCCTTCCAATCTTCTTCTGTTCCAAATATCTGATACACCAACAATTTCAAAGTTTAACTTTTTTGAAAACTGTAAAAATGATGGTATTAATGAATACTTACTTCTATTTGAAAAACCTACTATCCCAACTCTTATTCTGTCATTTGAGCCAATTATTTTTCTGTAACTCTTTGCACTAAGTCCACTTGAAAATGCAATTCCAGAAGTAGCCAATAATGTTTTCTTAATAAAATTTCTTCTTTTACTATTCATACTAAAATTCTCTAATTTTTATATTTTTAAACGATACTTTGTCACCATGATCCTGAAGTAAAATATTACCACTTTCCCACTTACCAAAATTATCCCATTTTTCATATTTACTCTTTTCAACTAAAGCTGAAAATGTTTGTGAGTATCTGTCAAATTCAACTACCTTGACATGATTAAGCCAATGCTCAATTTTTCCGTTTATGGATATAATTCTTGCATTATTCCACTTTCCGATTCCCTTAAAATTTTTACCTCTTGAACCACTAGTTTTATTTTCAGCTCTAATTAAATCATAAAGTGAACCAACAGTTCTATTACCATTTTTACCTAATTTTGCATCTGGATGGCTAGAATCGTCCAAAATTTGAAATTCTAAACCAATTGCAGATCCTCCACTTTTATTAATTTCCTCATTCACGAAATACTTAATTCCACTATTTGCACCTTCAGTAATAAGAAAATCAAGACTTAATTCAAAGTTAGAATACAATTTTTCAGTTAAAATATCTCCTCCATTTTGAGATTCAAGTCCTCTAGAATCCTCAACTGTTAATATTCCATCTCTAATATTCCAACCTTTTTTTGGAAAATATTTTTTAAGATTACCTCTCCATCCCTTTGATGATTTTCCATCCCAAAGTAGTTTAAATCCATTTTCTTTTTCTAGTTCTGTAAGTTTATTTTCTAAATAACTTATTTCATCGACACTTTTATCATCGGGTAATATATATTTTTTAACGTTAGTGTCAATTATTTTAATATTTTTCCACATTACTTTCTTACCATTATCTTTTATGTCATTAATACTATGAATTTGAAAAGCGATAAATCCACTAGAAGTCATTTCATCAACAAGATTTGCTGTCTGGACACCATTTACATATGTTTTAATATTATTACCATAAGCCTCAATTCTAAAATGGTTCCACTTTCCATTTTTAAATGAATTTTGACTTTTTGGATTTCTTGTTAATGGATATAACCATTGTCTTCTTGCTTCATCATAAATTCCACCAGCCCATCTTCTTTTTGAGGTCTCAATTTCACATTGATATCCATGAACCCTACCATTATAATAATCTTTATAACTATTACTCCTAAACTGAACTCCAGAATTGAGCCCATCATCAATTTTTACTTCAAATTCAAGTATAAAATCAGAAAAAATTTTTTTTGTAGCTAAAAAAGTATTGGGAGTATTTAATTTAGATGTTCCAATTAGAATTTTATTTTCAATTTGAAATGTTGCATTGCCGTTTAAAATGATAAATTCCGACAAATCATCTTTTTTAAAAAATTCTTTCCATTTAGTATCCTGAGAATATAAATTATTTACAAATAAACTTAAAAAAAGAAAGTATAAACTTTTAGTAATAATCTTTATCATGAATTAAATAATAATAATGACTTATGAATTTAATAAAAGTTTTTTTAATATTGTTTATATATATTTTAAAGATTAAATGATTTGTATCAATTAAAGAATAAAGTAATTGTAGTTTCTGGATCAACTGGAGTGCTTGGCAGCTCACTGGTAGACTCTCTAGCTGAAGAAAAAGCATTTTTAATTTTACTTGGTAGAAACAACAAACTTTTACAAAAAAAAATAAATGAACTTTATAACAAGACAAAAGCAGAATACTTTGTAGTAGATGTTTTAAATAAGAGTGATCTTGAAAGAGTATCAGTAAAAATTATCCAGAAATATAAAAAAATTGATATTTTAATTAATGCTGTTGGTGGAAATTTACCTGGTTCAATAATTGAGGAAAATAGTTCAATTTTTGAGCTTGATGAAAATGCTTTTGACGATGTTGTAAATTTGAATTTAAAAGGAACTGTTCTACCTTCTTTAGTATTTGGAAAAGAAATGAGTAAAAATAAATCTGGAGCAATACTCAATTATTCATCAATGGTTACTGATAAAGTTTTAACAAAAGTTGTAGGATATTCTGCAGCTAAAGCTGCTATGGAAAATTTTACCAAATGGATGGCAGTAGAAATGTCAAGGAAATTTGATGGTAAAATTAGAGTAAATGCTATTGCTCCCGGTTTCTTTATAAGTAAACAAAATAAAAAACTATTAATCAAAGAAAATGGTAAACTAACTGAAAGAGCAGAGAAAATAATAGCAAAAACACCGATGGGCAGGTTTGGAAAACCAGAAGAACTGAGTGAGGCTGTAAAATTTTTATGTGGTGATGGTGCAAGTTTTATAACAGGTATTGTTTTGCCAATTGATGGAGGATTTAGCTCATTCAGTGGAGTATAATATTAAATTATGAAACATTCATTTAGATGGTTTGGAAAAAAAGATAAGATAAAATTAAAGGAGATTTTACAAGTTGGAGTAAACAGCATTGTAACAGCTCTTCATGATATACCAATAGGTGATGTTTGGGATGAAAAATCAATAATTAAGCAAAAAAAATATATTGAGCACTATGGATTAAAATGGAGTGTAGTTGAATCTGTTCCAATTCACGAGGATATTTTTTTACAAAAAGGAAATTATAATAAATACATAAATAATTATAAAAAAACGATAATAAATTTATCAAAAAGTGGTATAAAATACATCTGTTATAATTTCATGCCCATTCTTGATTGGACTAGAACAGATTTAAAAAAAAAACTTCCTAATGGATCAAGGACATTAGAATTTAATAAATTTTCATTAATTGCTTTTGATCTTTACGTTCTAAAAAGAAAAAATCATTCATACTCAAAGACTGAAATAAAAATTTCGAAAGAATATTTTAAAAAATTAAGTAGTGAAGAAATTAAAACCTTAAGTCAAAATATAATAGCAGGTTTGCCTGGTTCTGAAAACGAATACAGTCTCAGAGAGTTTAAAAATAAACTTGAATTGTACAAAAATTACACTAAATCTAAAATTCGAGAAAATTTAATTTATTTTCTTAAATCTATTATTCCAACTGCTGAAAAACATGGGGTTTTTATGTGTATACATCCTGATGACCCACCAGATGACTTATTCAATATTCCTAGAATAGTATCAACTTTTGATGATTTAAAATATATTTTTAAAAATGTTCCTTCTATTAATAATGGTTTAACTTTTTGTACTGGGTCTCTTGGATCAAAAAAAAGAAATAACATAATTAAAATATTTAATGAATACTCAAATAGAGTACATTTTATACATCTAAGAAATATAGTGAATGTTGATGAAAAAATTTTTTATGAATCCTCCCATTTGTCTGGATCAATAGATATGTATGAAATAATTAAAAATATTTTGATTGAGGAACAAAAAAGAAAAAAAGTAAATAAAAAAAATTTTGAAATTTTTATGAGACCTGATCATGGTCTTCAAATTCTTGATGATATAAATAAAAAAATCAACCCTGGTTATTCTTTATTGGGACGAATGAAAGGTTTAGCTGAATTAGAGGGATTGTCAATAGCTATATCAAAACAATTATATCAATGAAAATGGATAAAATTAAATTAGGGGTAATAGGTGCTGGAAGAATAGGTAAAATTCATATTGAAAACATTTATAGTTTAAATGAAAATATTGAAATTAATGGTGTTGTGACAAATAATGAAGAAACAATTAATTGGCTAGAAAAATATGGAATTACACAGATATACAAAAATGCAAACGATTTAATAAAAAATGACCGGATTAACACAATCATTATCTGTTCACCCTCAAGTTTTCATTATGATCAAATAAAATTAGCAGCTAGTTTAAAAAAAAATATTTTTTGTGAAAAACCAATGGACTTAGATTTAAATAATGTTATAAAACTTGATCAAATAATAAAAAAATCTAAAATTAAGTTTATGTTAGGATTTAACAGAAGATTCGATCCAAACTTTAAAAAGGTTAAGAAAAATATAGTTGAGGGTAAAATAGGATTTCCAAAAATTATTAAAATTACAAGTAGAGACCCGAATCCTCCTAATCTATCATATTTAAAAAACTCTGGAGGTATTTTTCTTGATATGTCTATACATGACTTTGATATTGCGAGGTACTTGATTGATGAAGAAGTTGTTTCAGTTTTTTCTTCTGGATACACCTTTTATGATAATAAAATTAATGAATTTAACGATATTGATACAGCAATCACTACATTAAACTTCAAAAATGGTACAATGGCTGTAATTGACAACTGTAGAAAAGTGAGTTATGGATATGATCAAAGGGTTGAGGTTCTAGGATCTAAAGGATTGACTGGTTGCAATAATAAACTCCATAATGATAGTTACTTATTTAATTCTAATGGTTCTCACTTCGAACTTCCAATGGATTTCTTTATTGATAGATATTCTGAGTCTTACGTAAATGAAATAAAATATTTTATAAAATGTTTAAAAAATAATATGAATATTGAATTAAACTCAAGAGATGGAATATTGTCAACTGCAATTGCATTTGCAGCAAAAAAATCATTAAAAGAAAAGAGATTAGTTGAAATAAGAGAAATAATAAATTTATAAATGTTGATTTTTATAACCTTTATATTATATACAATATTTGTAGCTCTGTACTCTTGGTGGAAACTTAGAAAAGATAATTTAAAATCGCAAGATGGTTATTTTTTAGGTGGAAGAAGTCTAACTGGAGTCGTTATTGCAGGTTCCATGTTACTTACTAACCTATCAACTGAGCATTTAGTTGGGTTAAATGGTTCATCATATAAAAATGGAATGATAGTCATAGCTTGGGAGGTTACATCTGCACTAGCTTTAGTTTTTGCTGCTTTATTTTTTATTCCCAAATATCTTAGTATGGGTTTAACTACTATACCTGAATACTTAGAAAAAAGATTTAATAATTCAACAAGAACTATAGTCGCTCTTTTTTTAATGATATCATTTGTTTTAACTCTTCTTCCAATAGTCTTATATACTGGAGCAATTAATCTAGAGAGTATTTTTGACATATCTAAATTATTAAATATATCAAAAGATCAAGGATTAACACTAACTGTATGGGTTATTGGAATTTTTGGTTCTATTTACGCTGTTTTTGGTGGTTTAAAAGCAGTCGCTATTTCAGATACAATAAACGGATATGGTCTTCTTATTGGTGGTCTATCAGTTCCCTTGATTGCTCTTTTTTCAATTGGTAATGGAAATATTTTTGAAGGCTTTAAAATTCTTTATAATTATGCACCAGAAAAATTTAATGTTATTGGATCTAAAGACTCTATTTTACCATTTGAAGTTTTATTTACAGGTTTAATAATTAATCAGATATATTTTTGGTCAATGAACCAAACAATAATCCAAAGAGCATTAGGGGCAAAAAACTTAGCTGAGGCTCAAAAAGGTTTACTTTTCACAGGAGTTTTAAAATTATTTGTTCCAGTAATTATAATTCTCCCTGGAATTATTGGATTTTATTATTTTCAAGACACATTCTATGAAAATCAAGATATGATTTATCCTGAATTAATAAAAAAAATTTTTCCCACAACTCTAATTGGATTTTTTGCAGCAATTGTAATGGGTGCAGTATTAAGCACATTCAATAGTGTACTAAATAGTACTGCAACAATATTTAGTATAGATATTTATAAAAGACATATTAATAAAAAGGTCTCCGATTTTAAAATGGTAAAAATTGGAAAATTGACTTCAGCAATTCTTGCAATATTTTCAATTTTAGTAGCTCCAATGGTTGCTAATGCACCAGATGGGTTATATCAATTACTTCAACAATTAAATGGAATATTTTTCATACCAATTGCTTCAATAATGCTTGCAGGGTTTTTTACAAGTTATATTTCAACAAAAGCTGCTAACATTTCACTATTTTTTGGACTATTTTTTTATGTAATTACAACTTTTGTTCTAGAGGTTAATCTACATTTTATTCATATTTGGGGAATTGAATTTTTATTAAATATGTTAATTATGTTTATATTTTCATATTTCTTTAAAAACGTTAAGCCTAAAATTAATATAAAAATTACAAAACAAACAAAATGGAAATATAGTAATCAACTTTCTTATATGTTGATTTTTTTTACTTTATTAATCTACGTAATACTTGGCATTTGATTAGAAATTAATGTACTCAGGTAGATACTTTGAAATCAAATCCTGATAGTATGGCTTTAGCTCTTTTGTATTTGGAGGTTCAGGTGCCTTAGAATACAAGTCATATTGATTGAATTTTTTAACCCACTCAAACATTTCATGATCTTGATCATTTAATAAAAAATCATACGCATTTTCTCTATGTTGAGAATAAAATGAATGATATCTAATCATATATAAAGCAGGCAAGGGTAAATGAGGTTTTAAAATCTGAAATAAGTACTCATCATGCCCCCAACTCATTTTTACATTTTCCAAACCACAATTCTCTTTATATATTCCAAGTTTAGAATTATATTTTTCATTGTGAATATCAAGATTATCATTGAAAAATTCAGGATAAACAATTGAATCTGAAAACTTACATCCAACAGGAAAAGTGTCACCAACAACAGCCCACTGAGGTTCACCAAATAAACAAAGAACTTTTCCTAAATCATGTAAAAAACCTGTTAATATAAACCAATCTTCATGACCATCATTTCTAATTGCCTCTGATGTTTGAAGCAAATGTTGAGTTTGGTCAAGATCCAAATCTGGATCGCTATCATCAACTAAAGTATTTAAGAAATCAATTGCATCCCACACTTTCATTTTTCTTTTATTAAACGAAAGAAATTCCTTTTCTTTTTTAATAACAAATTCATAGGTTTGGAATTTGTGATTTAATCTGTAAAATTCACTAACTGTTTTTTGTCTTTCAGAATCAGAATAATTTCTAAAATCAGCTTTTTTCTTAGATTTTTTTTTTCTCAGGATACCTCTCTAGAAGATCATCTTCCCAATGATCTAAACTTTTTAATGGATTATTTGAATTCATATTAATAAAGTTAAAAAATTGATTAATATTCCAATACAATAGCTGTATGCATTTTAAAATTAGGAATTTTTATTTTAATAATTCCGTTTTTATATTTAAAATCAATTTCCTTGTAATCAGGTACTCGGTATATTTTTTTTACTTTTTTAGGAATTCTAAATTCAACAAATGTTTCTGATAATGATACGAAATCCTCAATTACCTGAACTTTATCTGCCCTCAATATAGGTGGTGAGTATAATAAGTGTAATATGAATCTATTATTTTTCTCTTGATTTAATAAACTTATTCTACCGCTACTAGGAAAGTTAATAACATTAACATATTGGTTAATTTTTAATTCTTCAATAGCATTTTCCAACAGTTGTCTATGAATTCTCATACCATGATCATAGTACAATTTGTCCAATGAGTGCGTAAAGAAAATTGTATTATTTTTTTTTACAGCCGATGGAAAACTTGAGTCTTCAAGTTTATAGGGTGTCTCGCGATGACTTGAGTACTTTTCATAAGTTCGATTAAAATAAGGTTCTCTAATCATTCCAAGTGGTTTCCCGTCAGTTAACTTAACTCTTATTGCAGAATCATAATTAACAAAAGGAGTTTTTACAATATCATAACCGATTGTTTCAGAAATAGTGGTAAAATCAAAATCATAGGGTGAATCAGAAATATATTCACAACCGAGATCAATTAAAAACTTTTTATTGGATGAATCTAACATACCATTTCCAAAAACTATTAATTTCCCTCCATTATCTAACCAATCTTGTAAAATTTTAAGCTGATTTTGAGAGATATTATTTTTACTGGGTATTAAAATTATATCAAGTTTATCTAAATTATTTTCATTTGCAACGATAAAATCCTTATGCAACTGAAGTAACATATTTACTAGTCCTTGATCAGCGCTGTGATCAAGACTCAACCAAACACCTAAATTTGAGTAAGGTGTTCCACCAGGACCATATTTTTCAATTTTTTCAACATATTCATATGCCTTCCCAATATTTGTATAAGTTTCAAAATCCATCTCACCTGAAGGATGTAATTGATCACCAAAATTACAAGATGCACCAAATGAAATCATAGCAGCAGCCTCATATTTTATAGCATCAGGATGTTTAAACCCACCGAACTCACCCCAAGCTTTATGAAACTTTCCACTCATAGCAACTATTGGTGTCCCCTTACCCAGGTGAAATTTTGCCTCTAAAGGTAATTTGTCATAACCTCCCCAAGTAGTTGGTAAATCCTCTAACTCTGCATGAGTGTTCATTTCATATAAAGCCTCTTTAAATATTGACTTATTTGCTATATGCGTAGCAGAATTAAAAAAAACAGTAGCATTGGGATGATATTTTTCAACCAACTCTCTTAATTCTCTCATATGGTCTTTGAGAGCTAAAGCAAAACTCTTTTCCATTTCATCAGTATTATTAAAATTTACTCCTTCTTCAACCATCCTTCTTTTTGAATATGATGTAAAACTATAAGGCTTTATATGATATATATCAAACCAAAATCCATCTAAATCATCATATCTTTTACAAATCTCTTCAACATTTTTTAATATATAATTATGATATCCACCTCCGGGTGTTGGATCCAAACATTTCCAGCTATAATGTGGCCTAATATCATTTGGCTTTGCATTTAAATCAAGATTTGCAGTTAGCATTTTACCATTTTCATCTTTCATAACCCAGTCAGGATTTTGCTCAGCATCTAAAACACTCCAACCAACAGCGAAATAAAGAGGGCACTTAACATTAATTTCTTTACAAGCCTCTAGTTGTTTACCTAACAAATCAAATTTTAAGTTAGGGTGCTGAGTTCCAATCTTAGTTGGATAATAACTATATCCATGATGGCCTTTACTAAAAATATTAATGTGATTAACTCTTCCCATAATTAGAGCACGTTGAAAATTTTTTTTATCAAATTTTTCACCAATATTGGGAATATGCTCTGAGGTATGAAAATCAAGATGAACTTGTCTAGTCCGCAAGTGATTTTCAATTGAAAGTTGAGATTGGGAGAAAGAAAAAGTTGTGATTAATGAAATAATTATTAAAATTTTATCCATAAATTAAATTTTAATAAATATATAAAATAACAAAAACAAAAAATGAGTATTAGAAAAATCCGTAGAAATGAATTTATAAAAGTTGCAAGTATTCCTCTTTTTAATACTTTTCTGCCATATAATTCAATTAGTAAATATTTAAATAAAAATGATTTCGATAAATATGGAGGTTGGAAAAAGAAAAAATTTTATAAAACTGGTTTTTTTAGAACACATTTTGATAATAACAGGTGGTGGTTTGTCACCCCAGAGGGAAATGCATTTATATCATTTGGAATAAACCACTACCACGAAGAGTGGTGGGCCCAAAATTACAATATAAATTATTGGTTGAAAAAATTTAACTCCAAGCAATTTCAAGACAAACATTGGAATGAAGGATTTCGAAAATTTGCTTTTAAAGATTTAAAAAATTTAGGGATTAATACCATTGGAATGCATACTAATTCTCCATCAATAACCGATATACCTTACAAATCTAAAGTCCCATATTTAAGAGAATATAAACCTATTAAAATTGATCATTACATAAATCCAAAGCCAGATGCATACACAGATATTTTCAGTTCATCATTTGAAATTTATTGTGATAACTATGCAAAAGAAACAGCCAGTGATTATAAAAATGATAAAATGTTGTTAGGATATTGTATGGCTGATTGCCCAATTATTACTGATTATGATATAAATTTTTACAGTGGCACTTCTTGGATTAGAACATTACGAAATCTTGGATCAGATTCAGCTGGAAAAAAAGCATATGTTGAAATGATGAGACAGAAATATAATTTAATCTCAAAATTTAATTTGGTTTATCAAACTAATTTTAAAAATTGGGAAAATCTATTAAATTCTAGAAATTGGAGAAAAAATATTCAACCATCTAACGAAGAAGAAAAAAATGATAATCATGAATTCATGCTCAAATGTGTTGAAAGATATTATTCTGTTACAAAAAAATCATTGTTTAAATATGATTCAAATCACTTGTTTTTTGGTGATAAATTAAATGGTAATACTGACAGTCTTGAAAAAGTAATCAATCTAGTTGCAAAATATGTTGATGTTATATTTTATCAAAACTTTGGAGAATATGCAAATCAAAAAAAACTTCTGGATAAATTAGTTGGTGATGTTAATTTACCTTTTTTAAATGGTGATGCTGGATTTGGTGTATCATATGAAATGATGCCTGCACCTTGGGGCCCTAATTATAAAAGTCAAAAAGAAAGAGCAGAAATGTTGCTAAAATGTTGTGAAAATTTATTCTCAAGACCTGAATTCATAGGGTGGCATATTTGTGGGATTATTGACACATGGAAAACTATGCCAACCAAAGAGAAAAATCAGCATCAGGGTTTAATGACTGTAAAAGGGAAATATTATAAAGAAATGGAAATAGTTGTAAAAATTATATCAAAAAATCTTTACAAAATTTGTTCATAGATTCAATCTTTTAATACAAAAATGTCAAACAAAATATCACTTACAATTTTTTTTATAATACTTGCAGTATCAAAAAGCTTTAATCAAAATAAAGATGCATATTTATACAGTTATTTTATAAATAATGGTAGTGATGGTCTACATTTAGCGTATAGTTTAGATGGTTATGATTGGAAAACTCTAAATAATAATAAATCTTTTGTTACTCCAACTATTGGAAATGACAAACTAATGAGAGACCCTTGCATAATTTTTGGTCCAGATAAAAAATTTCATATGGTCTATACTATTAGTTGGAGAGAAAGAAGTATTGGATACACATCATCAAAAGATTTAATTAACTGGTCAAAACAAATTGAAATTCCAGTTATGGTTCATGAAAAAAATGCTTTAAATTGTTGGGCACCAGAAATTTTTTTTGATTCAAAATCTAAAAGTTATATTATAATTTGGTCAACAACAATTCCAGGTAGATTTAAAGAAACAGATGAATCTGGAGACTCAATTGATACTCATACACCTTTACATTTTGAAAAAAACTCAAATATAAAACTGACTTATAATCACAGATTATACTACACAACAACAAAAAACTTTATAAATTTTAGTGAAACTAAATTATTTTTTGATCAAGGTTTTAATGTAATTGATGGAACTATAAATAAATCAAATGATAATTATTTACTTTTTATAAAAAATGAAACTAGATATCCCCCTCAAAAAAATATAAGAATTACGTCTACTAAAGATTTATTTGGAGAATTTCAACCTGTTTCAAAACCAATAACAGGAAATTATTGGGCTGAAGGGCCTTCATCAATAAAAATTGGAAAATTTTGGCATGTTTACTTTGATAAATACATGACAACAGGTAATAGAATGGGAGCAGTCAAGTCAAAAGATTTAATTAATTGGGAAGATATTTCAGATAAAATTAATTTTCCTGAAAACGCCTTACATGGTAGTATTTTTAGAGTTAAACAAAATGTTTTAAAAAAGTTACTTGAACTGAAATAAAATTATTTTTTTTAAAATTAAGATTAAATCGACGAAATAATATTTATTTGATAGTGAAAAAGTACAAATAAATTTTAGGTAAATACCCATTGCAAATTAAGTTTAAAAATGTGACCCAGGGAGGATTCGAACCCCCAACCCTCAGAGCCGAAATCTGATATTCTATCCAGTT
>PACV01000022.1 GCA_002702875.1 Flavobacteriaceae bacterium | reverse complement strand
TAATTTGAAGGATCCACTTGAAGATCTTTTACAATCGATTGAAAATATAAAAATTGCTTATACAAAATCATTATTAGTAGATTTTACTAGATTAAGAGAAGCTCAGCAAATAAATGATATAACATTATGTGAATCAATTTTAAACGAGGCTTTTAATGTAGATGTAAGACCAATTGTTAACGAATCTAATTTCAGATTGGGAGGTTCAATTTCACCAATTGATACATATAGAAAATTAGAAATTCGTAAAAAATTAACTAAACAAAGAGGTCATAAATACACTTCATCAGGTTTATAATGATTAACAATTGCATATTGGTATTTGATATTGGTAAGACAAATCAGAAATATTTTTTATTTGATACTAATTATAATTTAATACTGCAAGGAAATAAAAAAACCCAAAAAACTAAAGATGATGACGGAGACAAATGTGATGACATTGAGAAAATGACTTCATGGATAAAAAAAGTCTTTTATAAATATCTTAATTCAAATAAATATAAAATCACTAAAGTTAATTTTTCTGCATTTGGCGCAACTCTTGTTCATCTTGATTCTAGTTTTAAAATAATTAAACCAGTTTATGACTATAATAAAAAAATTGATGAGGAAACAATAAGTTTATTTTATTCAAAATATGGACCAGAAAAAAATTTTTCATTGTCTACAGGATCTAAAAATTTAAATATGCTTAATTCTGGAAAACAAATTTTTTGGTTAAAAAGAAAAAAACCTAATTTATATAAAAGAATAAAGTATTCACTTCATTTACCTCAATATTTAAGTTTTCTTTTTACTGATGAGTTAGCAACTGAATACACAAGTATTGGATGTCATACTGATTTATGGGATTATGAAAATAAAAAATATCACTATTGGGTAAAAAATGAAGGTATTCATAAATTATTTCCCCAAATTGTAAAAACAAATAAAACAATTACTAAGACAATAAACTCAAATAAAATCGTATTTGGAATTGGTATTCATGATAGTTCCTCTGCACTTCAATATTATTTGGCAAATGAAACTGATCCATTCATTTTAATTTCAACTGGCACTTGGTGTATAAATTTTAATCCATTCGCCAGGAATAATATTTTTGATATAAGTCAGATAAAAAATGGTGCAACAGCCTATATGAAAATTGACAGTTCTCCTGTAAAAACATCAAGAATTTTTTTAGGTGCTGAGCATGAAATTAAACTAAATCAATTAATGGGGTTTTTTCAAATAAAAAATTTTGATTCTAGCAAAATTAAATTCAATAAAAAAATATATTTAGCAATAAAAAAAAATAAAAATAATTACAGATGGACTTATTTATCAAATGAAAATTGTCCAAAACATGAAATATTTAATTTTGAAAACTTTGACGAGGCTTATCATAGACTTATATTAGAGTTATTTCAAATTTTAAAAAAATCTATATCAGTCATTTTTGATGAATGTATAAAAAAGATTTATGTTGAAGGGGGGTTCTCAAAAAATAAAATATTTATAGAAATTTTAAAAATAAATTATCCAAACCATAAAATCATAATTAACACTATATCAAATGCCTCATCTCGAGGGGCTGCAATGTTAATTTAACTTTAACTATTATAGAGAATTAATAATCTTTTCTATTTTAGTTTTTTCCTCTTTAGCTAATTCTGCGTCAACTAAAATCCTTCCACTAAATTCATCAGTGATAATTTTTTGTCTTGATGCAATTTCCATCTGTATTTGAGCAGGTATCGTGAAATATGAACCTCCTGACGCACCTCGTTCAATTGGGACAATTGCCAATCCATTTTTAACATTACTTCTAATTCTTTTGTAAGCTTTAATCAGTTGTTCTTCAATTTTTTCTTCGTAAATCTCTGATTGTTTTAATAAGATATCTTCTTCTTTTTGGGTTTCTTTCATAATTTCAGTCAACTCACTTTTTTTAGCAGTTAAGTGTTTAGATTTTTCATCTAATTTTTCTTTTAAGCTAGCTTCAATTTCTTTCTGATTTTCAATTTTGCTTTGTAAATCTTTGATTTTCTTTTCAGCTAATTCAATTTCAAGTTTTTGATACTCTTCTTCTTTGGTAATTGAATTGTATTCTCTGTTATTTCTGACATTTTTGAGCTTTTCTGAATATTTCTTTATTAACTCTTTTGATGATTCTATAATATTTTTATTTAAGGAAATAGAATTTTCTAATTCAGATGACTCTGAATTCAATTTTTCAATTTTCTTTTGGAAACCTTCAATCTCGTCCTCAAGATCCTTAACTTCAAGAGGAAGTTCTCCTCTAATGTTTCTGATTTCATCAATTCTTGAGTCTATTATTTGTAAATCATATAGTGCTCTTAATTTTTTTTCAACCGAGATTTCTTTTTTCTTTGCCATGGATTTAGTAGTATTTAATTGGATTAGTATTTATTTTTGATAAAATGACTTCAAAATTAGGTAATTTTTTTTTAAGATGGTCGAAGATTAATGTTTTTGTAAACTGCTCACTTTCGTAGTGACCTACATCAACTAAAATTATTTTTTTATTTGCTTTAAAAAAATCATGGTATTTTAAATCTGATGTTACTAAAACTTCAGCATTTTTTGATATCGCAAAATCAATAGCAAAACTTCCTGATCCACCTAGAACAGCTATTTTTTCAACTTTATCAAAAACTATTTCACTATGTTTAATAACTTCACAATTTAATTTAGATTTAACAAATTTTAAAAATTTATTAAAATCAGTTTTCTTATTCAAAAAACCAACTGATCCAAGTCCAACATCTTGATTTATATTGTCTAATGGAATTATATCATAGGAAACTTCTTCGTAAGGATGATTTTCATTTAAAGTTTTTAAAACTTTATTTTCTAAATGTTTTTCATAAATTAAACTTACAAGTTCTTCCTTAACATAATTAATTTGATTTTTTTCTCCAATAAAAGGTTTACTATTTTCATTTCCTTTAAATGAACCCTTTCCTTCAAAGAAAAAACTACAATTGTCATAATTTCCAATTTTTCCTGCACCAATGCTGAAAAGTTTTTTTCTAATATTATCAGCATTTTTCTTTGGAACTAAAAAATTAAGCTTTTTTAAAGTATTTTTTTTAGGGATTAAAATTTCTTTTCTCTTAAGATTTAAATTTTTAGCAAGTTGAAAACTAACACCATACTTGTAATTATCAAGTGCAGTGTGAATTGCATATATAGAAATATTTTTTTGAATTGACTTTAAAACAATTTTCTCAACATAATTTGAGCCAATTATTTTTTTTAATCCTTTAAAAATTATTGGATGAAAACTAATAATCAGATTGCAATCATTTTTATGAGCTTCATCTAAAACCTCTTCTGTTACATCATGAGAAATTAAACATTTACTTAATCTATTTTCCTCATTTCCAACAAGAAGTCCAACATTATCAAAATCTTCTGAGTATTCAAGTGGAGCCCATTTTTTTAATTCATTAAGAACATCTTTTATTTTCACATCAAAAAAATGAGTTGTTTTGTACAAATATAATATTATATTGGTCCTTATGAAACTGTTTCATTTTTTTGAGTTAATTATCTCTATTTTATATGGAAGTGTTGTTCACATCAGAAATTTTCTCTTTGACATAGGTATTTTTAATCAAAAAAAATTTGAATCTAAAATCATAGGAGTTGGTAATATTTCCGTAGGAGGAACAGGTAAAACTGTTTTGATAGATTATTTTTCAAAATACTTAAAAGGTAAATACAAAATTTCAGTTATAAGTCGAGGATATAAAAGAAAGTCTAAGGGTCTGATTGAAGTTGATAGTTTTTCTGATTATCAGAAAGTTGGTGATGAACCTTATATGCTTTTTTTGAAAAACCCTCATACTAAAATTGTTGTTTCTGAAAATAGAGTTAAAGCGATTGAATTTATTGAGAATAAATACTTATATCAAAAAATATTTTTATTAGATGATGTTTTTCAACACAGATGGATTAAACCGGGATTAAATATTTTGTTAACTAAATACA
This sequence comes from Flavobacteriaceae bacterium, assembly GCA_002702875.1. Taxonomy (GTDB): domain Bacteria; phylum Bacteroidota; class Bacteroidia; order Flavobacteriales; family Flavobacteriaceae; genus TMED220. The sequence goes on along the minus strand of PACV01000022.1, from coordinate 9,032 downwards.
ATTCCCCTTTTTTTAGTGATTTTGTTTTGCCTTATGGAAAGCTTAGGGAATTTAGATCTGGATATAAAAGGTCAGATATAATCTTGGTAACTAAGTGTCCTGATAATATGGATAATTTAGAGAAAAAAGTTTTTAGCGAAAAAATCAAATTGAAAAAAAATCAAAAAATTTTTTTTTCAACAATAAGCTATAATAAACTTATTTTCAACAAGAAAGAATCAAGAAATTTAAATGATTTGAAAAATTGTGATTTTATTCTTTTAACAGGTATTGCAGATAATAAAGAGCTACTGATTTATTTAAGAAATTTTAATTTTAAATTAATTGAATTTATAGACCACCACGATTTTACAAATGCTGACATTAAAAAAATAAAAGATTCAGCTAACGGTAAAATTATTTTAACTACAGAGAAAGATTATGTAAGAATTGTTGACAAAATAAATTATGATTTATTGTATTATTTACCAATTGAAATGAAATTTTTAGGTAATGAGGGAACTCTATTTAACAATGAAATTGAAGAGTATTTGAAAGAAATTTAATTTACATGTTTGTGAGCCTTATATGAAGATCTAACTAATGGGCCACTTTCAACATGTCTGAAACCTAAATCTTTTGAAAATAATTCATATTTTTTGAAAGTTTCTGGAGTAACAAAAGAATTAACTTGCAAATGCTTTTTTGAGGGTTGAAGGTACTGTCCAATAGTAACTACATCTACATAAGAATTTCTCAAATCGGTAAGTGTTTGAAAAACTTCATCTTCATTTTCTCCTAACCCAACCATTATTCCTGATTTAGTTCTATTAGCACCATTATCTTTTAAAAATTTTAAAACATCTAAACTTCTTTCATATTTAGCCTGAATTCTTACTTGTCTAGTTAGTCTTTTCACAGTTTCAACATTGTGAGAAATCACCTCAGGTTTAGCATCAATAATTCTTTTTAAATTTATTTTATTTCCTTGAAAATCAGGTATTAAAGTTTCAAGAGTCACTTCAGGATTAATTCTTCTAATAGCTTTTATTGTTTCATACCAAATTATTGACCCCATGTCTTTTAGATCGTCCCTATCAACCGAGGTTATAACTGCATGTTTAATTTTCATAATTTTTATTGAATTTGCAACTTTTTCAGGTTCAGACCAATCAACATGATTAGGTCTTCCAGTTTTAACTCCACAAAAACCACACGATCGAGTACATATATTACCAAGTATCATAAAAGTTGCTGTCCCTTCCCCCCAACATTCACCCATGTTAGGACAGCTGCCAGATGTACAAATAGTATTCAATTTGTATTTTTCTACTAAATTTCTTAGATCAGTATATTTTTTTCCAGTGGGTAATTTAACTCTTATCCATTTGGGTTTTGGGGTAATCTTTGGTTTTTCTAAAGTAGAATTTAAGTTATTATTCAAAGCTTTTTTATACAAATATAAGACATAGATTTTTATATAACTACAAATAAATATCCAAAAGAGAAAACTAATAAAAAAATTATTCCGGTTATTGATAAAAATTTCATCAATCTGTTGGGTTTGTATTTATCAGGCATTTTTTTACTTGTAACTAGTTTATAGTTTAAAATAGCATAAAAAGGAGCCGTAACAAATGATAGTACAGTTGCAATCTCAACAAGCTTACCCATTTCGGAAAGAAGAAATATAAAAATCAATGAGGTCCCAATTGATAATGTTATTATCCAAAAAACATAATTTAGAAAACTATACTTAGGTATTAAAATTTTCATAGTCTCTGTCATTGCTCTTGGTGATGCGTCAAGACAAGTTAATGTAGTACTAAACATTGTGGTTAAAGCAGCAATCGCAATAAAAAAATAGAAGTCATTTCCAAAGTTTTTCGTATACAATTGAATAAGTTGATCTGCAAATATTGAACCCTGACTTGAAAAAACTAAATTTGAATTAAACATGACAAATGAGCCAAGACCCATGAAACAAATACCTAAAAAAACTGTCGTTAAATAACCAACATTAAAATCAAAAATACTTTCCTTCAATTTGATTTTTTTTTTTGAATTCTTTTTTTTTTCAATTGCCCATAAAGAGTGCCAAATTGAAATATCTAAAGGTGCAGGCATCCAGCCCATAAATGCAATTAGAAAAATTAAATTACTTGAGTTTGGAAAAATTTGATCAAATTGAATTGGGGAATCGTTTTTGTAAACAGCAACAATTAAAGCAAAAATTGTACTTATTGATAAAGTTACAATTATCCATTTAATCAAATTATCTAACAATTTATATTTTCCAATAAATAAAATACATAAACACAAAAATGTTACAATTAATGACCAAACTACAAGACTAGATGTTAAACCAAATACTTTTGAAGCAAGACTAGCAGTAACAATAGTAACTGCTGTTTGGATTGTAAACATTGTCGCAATATTTAGGATAAAGTATGAAATCAAAAAAAATTTACCCAACTCGTAATAACCCTCTATTAAACTTTTATTTGTAGCAATTGCGTATCTGGGTCCAAATTGAAAAAAAGGGTATTTAAGAAGATTTACAATTAATAGTGCCCATAATAATCCCCAGCCGTAATCTGCACCAGCTCTAGTAGACTGAACTAAATGAGATACTCCAATAGCTGCTCCAGCAAATAAAAGTCCAGGTCCTAATTTATTTATAAAATTTTTCACCATTTTTGATTTTCTCTGACAAAATTTTTTTTGCCCTCATAATTTTTACTTTTACAGTGTTAATAGGCTGATTTGTTATTTCACTTATCTCTTTATATGAAAGTTCATTAAAAAATCTTAATTTAATGATTTGTGAATAATCTTTTTTTAATGATTTTATTTTTGTTAATAAATCTTCAAACTTTTGGTTTCTAATTAATTTGTCCTCCGGTGACAAAGTTTCATCAATAATTTTTTGAGAATCGGGATATTCAATTCTGTCCCTCAACAGGTTTTTAACTTCTTTTCTATAATCATCAATTTTAATATTGTTAGATATTGCAATAAGCCAAGTTTTAAATTTATACTTTGAGTTAAATGTTTCAATCCTATCAAAAGCTTTTGCCATTGCTCTAATTGAAATATCCTCTGCTCTATCTTGATTATAGTTTTTTTTTAATTGATAATTATATAAATATCCCCAAAATTCTTCAAAAAGGTTGTTGAATGCTTTTTGATTATTTTTTTTTGCTAATTCAATAGTTTCAGATAAAGATCTATCGTCCATTCATTGATATTGATTTGTAAAAATTAATTAATCTGCTTAGATTCCTCACAATTTGAACCATCTGGGATTTTACCGCAAATTCCACAAGGTTTATCACTATTATTTAAAAAGGGACTTTGACTAGCACATGTACCACTGAACTTTCCATTTTTCTTTACAATTATTTTTATTGCAATACCAATGAAAGAGATTGATATTAATAATAGGCTTAAAAGAAATAATTCCATCTAATACAAATTTAGTTTTTTATTGTTAATCAAAAAAATGTTGAGAATATTTAAACCAAGTGAGATTTAAATTACTTCATTTATAATAATAATTAGGTAGATAAATGAGATAGTTATTTTGATAAAGGTTCCAGAAAAAAAACCTATTAATGAATTAATAGAAGATTTTATTATTCTTTTAAAATCTAATTTACTTTGCAATTCACCAACAATTGTTCCTACAAAAGTTCCCAAAACCATTCCAAAAAAGCCTAGAAAAATAAATCCTAAAATAGATCCTACAAATGCGCCCATTACACCTTTGTTTGACCCTCCATATTTTTTTACAATATACGACGGCAACAAATTGTCAATAAAGCTTATAAAAAAACTTAATAGAAATGTTATTATTAAAAAAGTTAAGCTGAATTCTACTATTTTAAAAGAATTCAGAATCATGAAGCTTATCCATGAAATTAAAGGTCCTGGTAGTAAGGGTAAAAAACAAAAAATGATCCCAATTACTGATATTGTTATAGTTGTAAATATTATTAAAGTATTCAATTTCTTTATTAAATTTTGAATTTGTGTTTAATAAAGTGTTAAATTTAAATATTAATTAGTCTAGATGATAAACAAGCTTCGATTATTTTATCTAATTTTTTTTACAATAACATCTTGTAGCTTTTTTGAAACCGAAACCATTTCAAAAAAACAAATTATTGAACAATCAAAATGGTCAATTAGTGACCAATATCCATCTTTTCCAGAATGTGAAGACCTTGAAAATGAAGATCAAAAAGATTGTTTTGATAGTACTGTCAATTATTTAATCCAGGACTACATAAATACCTTTGAACTTGAATCTGATAAGAGTATCGATGTTAAATTTAATTTAACAATTGAGATTAGTAAAGATGGTGTATTTAAGTTAATTGATGTTGAAAACGAAAACCTAGGTTCTCAAATCCCAAATTTTAATAATATAATCAGAGAGGCCGTTGACAGTCTTCCAAAAGCAATTCCTGCTGTTAAAACGAATGTAGGGGTCTATGTTGCAACAAAATTCACCTTGCCAATAGAGTTAAAAACTTTAGATTAAATGTCCGAAAAAATAATTCTAGGTATTGATCCTGGAACCACAGTAATGGGTTATGGTTTAATTAAAGTTGTAAATAATGAAATGAAATTTTTGTTGTTAAATGAGTTAGATTTAAAAAAATATAAAGATCACTATTTAAAGTTAAAGTTAATATTTAATAGAACTTTAGAATTAATTGAAAATTATCATCCTGATGAACTTGCATTAGAAGCTCCTTTTTTTGGCAAAAATGTTCAATCCATGTTAAAACTTGGAAGAGCCCAAGGAGTTGCTATGGCTGCTGGTCTAACAAGAGAAACACCAATTTTTGAATATTCTCCAAAAAAAATAAAAATGTCAATAACTGGAAACGGAAATGCAAGTAAAGAGCAAGTTGCTAAAATGCTTCAAAATATTTTTAATTTTAAAAAAATACCAAAAAATCTTGACTCCACAGATGGCCTTGCTGTTGCTGTTTGTCACTATTATAACTTAAATTCAGTAATTAATAATAGTAATTATAAAGATTGGAACACTTTTTTGAAAAAAAATCCTGATAAAATTTCAAAAAATTAATAATTGGCATCAATTTATATACACATTCCCTATTGTAAGCAAGCATGTCATTATTGTAATTTCTATTTTTCAACTAAATTAAAAACTAAGTCTCAATTTTTAAATGCACTACAAAAAGAAATTATTATAAAACAGAAATATATTAATGATACAATTAATTCTATTTACATAGGAGGTGGAACCCCTTCAGTTTTGAGTTTCCTTGAATTAGAAAAGATAATAACTTTGATAAAAAATAGCTTTAATATTGATAATGATGTTGAAGTTACAATTGAAATAAATCCTGATGATATTAACAATGGACAATTAGATGATTATAAAAAAATAGGATTTAATCGATTAAGTGTTGGAGTTCAATCATTTATCGATAAAGAATTAAAATTAATGAATAGGCGACACAATGCAAAACAAGCAATTTTGTTATTAGAGGATGTCAGTAAAAAATTTAAAAATTTTTCAATTGATTTAATATACGGAATACCTGGATCTAATATTAATAATTGGAAAAAAAATATTCAAACAGCACTTTCTTTTAATCCAAGTCATATTTCTGCGTATGCATTGACAATTGAAGAAAAAACAGTTTTTTTCAACTGGATAAAGAATAATAAATTAAATAAATTAAATGAAAAGATTACTTACAATCAATTCAAATACCTTGTTGAAAAATTAGAAAAAAGCGGGTTTGAGCATTATGAGATTTCGAACTTTGCAAAAAATAAAAAATATTCAGTTTGTAATAAATCTTATTGGAATGGAGACAAATATTTTGGTTTTGGACCTTCAGCTCACAGTTTTGATGGAAAGTTAAGAAGCTGGAATAAAGCAAGTATTCACGAATATATCACTTCTATTAATGAAGGAAAATTACCGTATAAATTAGAGAAATTGACCAAAATAGATAGATACAACGAATACATAATGTTTGGTCTAAGAACAAACAAAGGAATTTCAAAAAAAAATATTTTAGATAATTTTGGTTTAGATTTTTTCAAAGAATTTATTGGAAAAGTAAACAAACATTTAAATCTAAATAATCTATTTGAGGATGGAGATTTTATAAAATCAAGTAGAAAATCATTATTTGTAATAGATGGAATAATATCAGATTTCTTTCTTGTAAATGATTAGCTTTTTGGTAAATACTTATAGAAATTACAAATAGTTTCAATCCCTTTGAAAAAGTTAAAGATACCATAATGTTCATTAGGAGAGTGAATAGAATCACTATTTAGGCCAAAACCCATCAAAATAACTTTTGATTTCAAAAGTTTTTCAATTATTGGTACAATTGGTATGCTGGCTCCTTCTTTTTTTGAGAAAGGAGCTATTCCATACGCATCTTTATAAGCCATATAAGCTGCTTTATATTCTTTGCTAGAAGTGTCGCTGATATATGGTAATCCACCATGGTGTGTTTTTATATTTACTAAGGTATTTTTAGGTGTAATAGATTTAATATAGTTTTTAAACAAATCACTAATTCTATTCCAATCTTGATTAGGAACAAGTCTCATTGAAACTTTTGCATATGCTTTACTAGGTATTACAGTTTTAGCTCCTTCACCTTGATAACCACCCCAAATACCATTAATATCTAAAGAGGGTCTTATAGAAATTCTTTCGTCGTAATCATACTGTTTTTCGCCTTCGTAATCAATTATATCAATATCTTTTTTAAATAATTCCCCATCTTGAGATGAATTTTTTTTAAGTTCAATCCTTTCTTTATCTGAGTATAATTTTACGTTATCATAAAAACCAGGAATACTAATTTTTTTGTCTTTGTCATGAAGTTTCGATAATATATCAACAATTGTATTTAATGGATTAGGAACAGCACCTCCATAAACACCACTATGTAAATCTCTGTTTGGCCCAATTAACTCTATTTCCATGTAGCTTAAACCTCTTAATCCAGTTGTAATGCAAGGTTTACTATTACTTTCAATACTTGTATCAGAAATTAAAATAACATCGTTTTTCAAAAGATTAGTATTTTTTGTAATGAATTCCTCTAAATTTTCACTACCAATTTCTTCTTCACCTTCAATTAAAAATTTTACATTACAGTTTAAAGAATCGTTAATCTTTAAAAGTTCAACAGCTTTAATATGTGAAAACATTTGACCTTTGTCATCTGAAGCTCCTCTTGCAAAGATAGCTCCTTCCTTGTGAATACTTGTTGTTTTTATTACAGGCTCAAATGGAGGGGAATCCCAAAGATTAAGTGGATCTGGTGGCTGAACATCATAATGACCATAAATTAAAACTGTAGGATAATTTGAACTTAACTTTATTTCTCCATAGACAATTGGATTTCCCTTTGTCTCATATATTCTAGTAATTTGACATCCAATTTCATCCAAAGAATTCTTAACCCATTTGGAGGCTTTTAGTATTTCATTTTTAAATGATTTATCAGCGCTAATTGATTTAATTCTTAAAAAATCAATTAATTGATCTATTGATTTTTTTTTAAAACTATCATTAATTAAATCCATATATTTTTTTTACAAATATTCATTCTTTTTGACTATTTAAAAAATTTTTTTCTAAACTTCTTTATATTTGCTGTAACTTAAATGCGGGTGTGGTGAAATTGGTAGACACGCTAGATTTAGGATCTAGTGCTTCACGGCTTGGGGGTTCGAGTCCCTTCACCCGCACTTACTAGCTTATGGATAAGAGACAATTTATAAAAAGAACAATCGGTTTGTTTAGTGTATTATTTTCTCCTAATATTTTGGCAAACAATAGTAGAGTATTTTTTTTAAAAAAAAAGTTCAGTAAGCTTTCTTGGGAAGATATAAGAAATGATTATAGTTTGCATGAAGACTTCATAAATCTTGAGAGCGGATATTACAATATAGTTCCTAAACCAACTTTGGATAGTTTCTACAGTCATGTAAATAATCTAAATATTGAAGGTTCATATTTTATGAGAAATAAAATGAAGGATAGAAGTAAAATTATAAATAAAAAGTTGAGTAAGTTTTTAGGCTGTCCAGAAGACGAACTTGTTGTAACTAGAAATACTACTGAATCTTTGGACTTAATTATTTCTGGGTATCCATGGAAAAAAAATGATCATGTAATTTTTGCACATCAAGATTATGGTTCAATGAAAGATATGTTCTATCAAGTTTCGAAGAGATATGGTATAAATTATGATATTGTTTCAATCCCAAATAATCCAAAAGATGATCAAGAAATAATTAATATTTATAAAAATAAAATTAATGATAAAACAAAAATGATTTTTGTAAGTCATATGATAAATATTACTGGTCAGATTTTACCGATCAAAAAAATTTGCAAAATGGCTCATCAACATCAAGTTGAGGTTTTAGTTGATGGGGCTCATTGTGTAGGTCATTTTTCCTTTAAAATCTCTGATTTGGGTTGTGATTATTATGGTTCTAGTTTACATAAATGGTTAGCTACTCCACTTGGATTAGGTATTTTATATGTTGCTAAAAAAAAGATTTCAAAAATTTGGCCATTATTAGCTAGTAATATTAAAAGCGATAATGATATTATGAGATTTGATCATAAAGGGACAAATCCTTTTCATAATCAAATGGCGATAGAAAATGCATTAGAATATATAGATAAAATTGGTCTTAGTAGAAAGGAATCAAGACTAAGAGACCTTCATACTTATGTAAAGAAAAAATTAAAACACAATAAAAAAGTATATTTTAATTCACCCTCTGATTCAGAAAGATATTGTGGTATATTAAATCTAGGAATTAAAAAAATTAGTCCTGAAAAACTAGAAAAAATACTTTTTGATAGATATAAAATCTTTACAGTATCCATTAATGAAAAAGGTGTGAAAGGTTGCAGAGTAACTCCTAATGTATTCACTAATTACAAAGAATTGGATATATTTATAAGTTCTATAAACAAAATAACAAATGAAATTTCTTAGATTATTCAAATT
>PACV01000021.1 GCA_002702875.1 Flavobacteriaceae bacterium | reverse complement strand
CTGGTATTGTGTCAGCTGATTCTACTGTTATGTCAGCAAACGGAACAGAGTTTACTTTGATGGATGATGTTAATTTTAAAGTATCAAGTTCATTAGACCCAATGGAAGTAGAAGTATTACAACCAGCTTCAGGTAATATTCCAACGAATTATAGGTTAACTAAAAAGGTATTAGCAAAATCAGGAACAAGAAAGACTGAAACATTTGCATTTACAACAGCTAAAAAGTTTGACAAGATAGTTTTATCAAATGATAAAGTAACAGAGATTGTGTCGGTGACGGATAGTCAAAATAATAAATACTATGAAGTTCCTTTCTTAGCACAAGATACTGTATTTGAATCAGAAGAAAATACAATACTCAATGACCCAGCGTTATCACAATATCAAAACGACGCTCCTTACTTATTAAAGTTAATTAAGACAGCCAGAAGATTTACAACAAGAGTTCGTGATGATAATAAAACAGAATTAAGATTTGGTTCAGGTGTTAGTGATAACGCAGATGAAGAAATAATTCCAAATCCTGATAATGTTGGTTCCGCGTTAGGTTTTGGTGTATCGAGATTAGATGATTCTTTTGACCCAAGTAATTTTTTAAAAACACAAACATTTGGGTTAGCACCAAGTAATACCACACTAACTGTAACTTATCGTTTTGGTGGAGCAGTTGAACATAATGTGCCAGTCGGAACAATAAACAGATTAAGAAATATTACACTTTCAAACTCAACAACAGGTTTAGTTTCTGCAACACAATCTACGACTAACGAAAGTTTAAGAGTTGTGAATTTAGAAAGAGCTACTGGTGGTTCATCAACTGAAGAATTACAAGACATAAAATTAAATGCATCAGCTCACTTTAATGCACAGAACAGAGCAGTAACAAGACAAGATTACATTACGAGAGTTTATTCATTACCACAAAAGTATGGTAATGTTGCAAAAGCTTTTATTGTTCAAGATGAACAATTAGAAGAAGAAGGACAATTAGAGGTTATCAATGGTGAAGTAAAAAGAATAAAATCAATTGATGTTATTCCTAATCCATTAGCGTTAAATATGTATTTATTAGGATACACAAGTGATAAAAAACTTACTCAATTAAATCAAGGAGTTAAACAAAACATTAAAACATACCTTTCACAATATAGAGTATTGACTGACGCTATCAACATTAAAGACGCATACATTATTAATATTGGTGTAAGATTTTCAATTACGGTAAAAAGAGGGTTTAACAAAAATGAAGTATTGTTTAATTCAATTCAGGCTGTAAAGAAACATTTTGAAACTAAGAAATGGCAAATTAATCAACCAATCGTGTTAAGTGATATAGCTTATGTTATTGGATTAGTGGACGGAGTTGTTACAGTAGTTCCACCAAGAGATGATAATCCAAACAAAAATCTTATAGTTATTGAAAACAAACATAAAGTATCTGGTGGATATAGTGGTAATGTTTATGACTTAGACGCAGCCACAAGAGACGGAATAGTTTATCCTTCATTAGACCCAAGTATATTTGAACTCAAATACCCGAACATTGATATTGAGGGTAGAGTAGTAGGAGATAGATAATGCATTATTTTGAATTTGCAAAAAGAGACGCTACAATTTATTCTGGTGGAACAACATCATCAATCAATACAGGTTTAGATGAGATATTAGAAATAAATAAAGTTGTATCTAATAATGGAACGGTTGCAAATGTTTCAAGAATTTTAATTGACTTTGATTTGTCTTTTATATCACAATCAATCATTGATAGTAAAATACCCACAACTGCGAAATATTATTTAAATTTATATGACGCGACATCAGAAGAGGTAGAGGCTGAACAAAATATATTTGTTTATATGGTTAGTGGTAGTGCTTGGAAACAAGGAACAGGTAAACTTGACCACGACCCAGTAACACAAGATGGTGTAAGTTATCAATATAGAGACCACGAAAATAAAACACCTTGGGTCACAGGTTCAGTATTGACTGACGGAGGTGCTTGGTGGACAGGTAGTCAAGGTGGTGCGAACAAAGTTAGTGCTTCTTATCAAATAACATTTGACAGAAAAGACTTAAGAGTTGATGTAACAGACTTAGTTAAAAATCATATATTTTCAAGTTCACTATTTCCTAACAGAGGCTTCTTAGTAAAAAGAGAATCACTCTATACAGGTTCAAGTGACTTTTCATATAATCCTGGAAGTGATACCACAAAAGACGAATCAAGTTCTGACAGATTGGGAAATTTGAAATACTTTGGTAGAGAAACACATACAATTTACCCACCTAAATTAGAAGTGGTGTGGGACGATAGTTCTTGGTCAACAGGAAGTTTATCACCATTAGTAACAGCTGATTTAGAAAGATTAAAAATTTATTTTAAAAATTTAAGAGAGGAATATAAAGAAGGCTCAAAAGTTAAATTTAGAGTTGTCGGTAGAGAGTTATATCCTACTACAGCTTTTGCAACTACACCAGCGGAACTTACAGCTAAGTATCTGCCAAGTGCATCGGTGTTCTATGAAGTGAAAGACGCTGATACTGAAGAAACCATTATTCCATTTGGAACAGGTTCAAAAGTTAGTTGTGATAGCACAGGTAATTTCTTTAACTTGTGGTTAGATGGATTACAAGCTGAAAGAAACTATCGTTTTTGTATAAAGGTAGTTAGTGGAAGTGGAACAACTGAAACAATAAACTACTATGATGACGACTATGAATTTAGAGTTGTGAGATAGTAAAATGCCATATTTACCAAGTTCAGCAAGAAAAAAATCATCATACTATCAAAAGTTATTGGATGCTGATGTTATAGAACAAAATGATTTAATAAAAAATTTACAATTAAAATCACAAGTATCAGCATCGATTGATGCGACCAATCCTACAAGAGATGATGATGGATTCGTCGTTTCAGTAGAAGACCCAAACAACTTAGGTCGTGCTGCAGAAGGACTTTCAGAAAGTGTTCGTATTGAAAACAAACAACAATTTTTTAATGACAGATACTTAAATCAAGTTGCAAAACCTTTTGAATTTTTTATACCACCAACTGGCGTTCAATCAGAAGATGTTCAATTAGAACAAGAAGAAGAACAAGAAAAACAAAAACAAACTGAAAAACCTAATGATTCATTTAGAGCTTTGTTAATAGAATTTTTTGAATTGAACGATAACGCTTCTGATGAAAAAATACAATCTGAAATGACAAAGACTGGCCAAGAAGTTTTCACAGGTTTAAAACAAGTAGTGATGTTGAATATAATTGTGTCAACTAAAAACTACGCTTCTTTTATTAGAAATGTAATTTATCAAAATAGTTCTTTAACAAAAATATGGACAACTAAAAATCTTCCAACATCATCAGAAACAATATCAGGTGAAGAGTATGATTTTACACAACAATTTGATTTTGAAAGTCCAGACTTTCAAGGATTACGAGATTCATTTGAAGACATAAACATATCAGGATATAGATAATGGCATTAGAATATGGATTTACACAAAAAGAAAAAGACTCTTATTATTTAAGTAATAGAGTTTATAGTAGTTTTGGTCGTGATAATAACGACGACTTTATAATGTTGTATGTGTATTCACAAGATACAGATTTATTATTACAAAATATTATGATTCCAATTCAAGATGTTAACTTTACTGAAGAAGGATTTATTGACATAAATGTTGGACAACATTTAAGAGACGCTGGATTTAGTCAAGGTGATTATAGAGTTGTTTACAAATTCCTAAGAAGGTTGGCTGGTGTTGAACGACAAGTCTATGTAGATGACAATGGTAATGTTTGGGATGGAGATGTTTCAGAAAAAGTAGTAAATGGTGAAGTAAAATTTTATACATCTACAACGAATCCAGGAATTGATGAAAAAGATAAAAATACAGAAACAGAATTATTTTTAAAAGACTTTACATATTTTATTGACGATATCTCAACAGATAGAACTGAGTTAATTATTGAGGTTGATGAAAATATTAAAAATGAAGAATATCGTGAAGACTTTGAAACTATGAGTCAATTGATTGAATACAAATCTTTAAAAACTGATGACTTCGGTGCAATAAAATTTGATACAAAAAATCCACACATTTTAGAATTTGATATTGATGAGAAAGATAGAGGGTTCACACAAAATATGGTAGGTGGACAAATCGTTATTCCAAACCTTTACTTAGAAACAGGCTTTGAAGATACTACAAATGAAGATGCAATCATTGACGAAATCCAAGAAATAGATTTTATAGAACCTGAAGAGGTTGTTCAGGAAAAAGACCCAATAAAAATACCAGAACAAACTGATGAGTTTGAGGGTAGGTTTGAAAGAGAATATAGAGATAGGTAATTATGGCAGCATCAGAAAGAGCAATCAGACGAAACGCAGAATTATTACGACAAGGAAAGATTCGTAATCAAGCTCGTGGTGCTGCGAGAAACGCCTATATAGATTGGGACATTACAGGAAAAATTAGAGGTGAGGAAGATGGCCCACTAACACCAGGTGATGGACTACCTTTAGGTGGCTTGATTCGTGGTGGTGAAGGTTATGGAGTTTATGGAGGAACAACAGAATTAAAAAATTCTATAAAACCACCAGTTAAGATTAGAAAAGAAAAAATAATCACCAGAAAAAGAGCACAAAAGAAAATAAACACAAAAAGAGATTATGTAGCTACCATTACAGAAGTTATTGATTCTAATCGTGTAAAGGTTTCTTTATCATATGAAGAAGGAGTAAATTTATATAAACACAAAGGTGATGACCAAAGAGCAGAAAAGTTTAAATATTGGAGAGTGAATTACGATAAAAGTAATATCAATAGATTTAAAACTTATATGATTTGTAATGATGAATATTACCTTGTTGTAAATGATAAATTAGGTGGTGATTTAAAATCAAGAAAAGTAAAATTAAAACAACCACTTCAGTCAGGTAAACAAAAATTAGATAGAGTATATTTTGCCGAAAAAAGATTACCAGACTTTGAAGAAAATGTTAGATTAGTTCCATTTGTAAACAGGCCTGATGAAGGTATATTTTTAAGAATACCTAATTTAAATTCAGTAGATAACCCTATTAATTTTCAAGGAACTAACTTTCAAAGTCATAATGATTTATTAGGTGATGATAACTTAATGAACTTTGATATAGAAGAAAAATTAATATCAGGAAGTTTATTAGATATACAACCAAATATAAGTTATCAAAAAACAACAACTGATATAACGATTTCAGATGATGATACAGGTTTTGGGAACTTTGTTAACTTCTCATCAGCAGAATCAAGACTTCGTAATTTTAGAAAAAAACTTCAGTTGATTGAAAACCACACTGCTTTAAGTGCATCATTGTTAAATGTAACAAGTTCATTATCAACGATACAGGCAGAAGAACAAAAAAGACAAAGGGTAATCAATTCATTTGACCCGTTTGAACATTTTATGTATTTTGAAAGTTCTTCTTATGTGAGTTCTTCATTAGGACAATTTCACGATACAGCCTGGCCGAAAATGACATCAACCACACCTTATAAGTTAGAACATACATCAGGTTCAACTGCAACCACTTGGTATAATAATATGATATCAAGTGCATCTGCATACGACCAAGACAATGCTAATTCACTAAGAAACTCTTTACCAGAACACGTTCGTTCTGATTTATCAAACAATGTATTCTTAGAATTTATGGATATGGTTGGCCAACAATTTGATGAAATATGGACATATGTAAAATCTATAACTGATGTCAATAGTAGAATTGAAAAGTTATCTGAAGGTATATCAAAAGATGTCACATTACAATTTGCAAGAGCTTTAGGATTAGAATTATATATGGGTAATGATTTGATTAATTTACCAGAGTTCTTATTAGGTAAAAATGCTGACGGAACAACAAAGTATGAGAAACCTTCTGAACAATTAACAGAAGAAATATGGAAAAGAATATTAGCAAACTTACCTTTCTTTATTAAAGCAAAAGGAACAGAAAGAGCAGTTAAAGGATTACTAAGTTGTTATGGTATTCCAAGTTCAATATTAAGAGTTCGTGAGTATGGTGGGCCAGATAAAGGAACAAGAGTAAGTTATGAAATTAAAAGAAGATTTACAAGAGCGTTAGATTTTAACGCAGGACAATTTATTAAAACAAATTGGAATTTAAGTGGTTCTGGTTTGTTCGATAGTTTAACACCAGATACCGTAGAGTTTAGATTTAAAACACCTTATAGTGTTGGTAATTCGGGTTCAATGACAATAGTTCAAAAATCTGGTTCTGATGGTGGTGGTCATTGGGCTATCTCACTACAAGATAATGGAACAACAGATGAATATGGACATCTAAGATTTACCATTAGTGGTTCAGACGGAACTACAAAATTTATAACATCATCTTTACAAAGATTTTATAATGATGATTTTTGGTCAGTTATGTTGACAAGAAAATCTTCAAGTGGTGCTGAACACGTTTATGATAGTTCAACATTTAACACATCAAGTTATGAGTTAACAACAAAACAATACGACTCTACAAGACAAAAGATTTTATTTGAAGATAGTCAAAGTATGACAATAACAGCGTCTAAGTTTGAAAGTGCATTTACAGGTAGTGGTTTTGTTTATTTAGGTGGTAGTGGTAGTGGAACAGGTGTAGGAAGTTTTGGAACTGCATTTAGTGGTTCATTAATGGAATATCGTTTATGGTCTGAACCATTGAGTGCTAGTGTATTTAACAATCACGTTAGAGCACCAAAAGCTTACAATGGTAATACAAGTGCATCATCATATAACAACTTAGTAGTTAGATATCAATTAGATGACAACCATAATATGTCAGCTTCTATGACCGAGTCAGTAAGTTCAACACAACACATTAGAACATATGAAACAGCATCACAACAAGTATTTGGATTTACAGGTAATAAATTTAGAACCGTAGTTGACCAAGCTAAATTAAGAGTTCCTAATGTTGGCCCAAATCGTAGAAATGCTACAAAGATTAGAATAGAAGATAACACCTTAAAAGTTGGAACTTCACTTTCACCTGATGTAAGAAATGAACAATCATCACAAGATTTTGCACCGATTGATAGTAATAAGTTAGGTATTTATTTTTCACCAACTGACGTAATAAATGAAGATATAGTTCATAGTATTGCAGATTTATCATTAGACGATTTAATCGGAGACCCAAGAGATGAATTTAAATATTCTTATAAAACTTTGGGTAGTTTACAAAGAGATTATTTTAAACGATATAATAGTCAGACTAATAACTTTTTTGATTATTTAAGGATATTAAGTTTTTATGATTCAAGTGTATTTACACAAGTAAGACAATTACTACCAGCTCGTGCAGATGCTACGGTAGGTGTATTGATTGAACCAAATATTTTAGAAAGAAGAAAAGAAGTAATCGGTAGAAAACCAAGCTTTACAAATCGTGTATTCTCGAATGCAGATGATTTTGACAATGGTGTTTTAATAACAAGAGTAATAAGTGGTAGTGATGATTTATTTTTCTCTACTGCAGATAGTAGTTATAACACTTATGTTGGTGAGGCCAATTTAGCATACTTCTCAGGTAGTAATATTGGTTTCTTAGGACTACCTTCAAGACTTAGAGTCATTGGAGAAAATGATAGAAAATTAGGATATGGAACAACATACGCAACAGCATCAGGTGATGTTCCATTAAAAACTTTTACCGAAGCGTTAGTTCCAATCATATCAGGTTCAAGATTATCTGAGAAAAATGAAGAAGCACGATATATATTTGGTAATGCATTATCAGCTTCAAAGGCTAGAGATTCAGTAAATCCAAAATATTATGCAGTTTCTACAAGTTTTTCAGCTAGTCAATTTGAGAGTGTTGCTGATTCAAATAACTTATTTAGGTCATTCTATCAAGGGACAAAATTAACAAGAGATAATGCACCAGACAATAAAGAACCAGTTGAGGTATTTGTAGTAGCGGGAACTACGGTAGAAACAACCGATACAGATTTAAGTAAATTGAAAACAAGTTAAAGGAAAATTTAACTTTCTTATATTTATTAATGATTAAGAATAGTTATATCATTCCACAGGAGTAAAATAAATGGGATTTTTAGATAATACAACAATAACAGTAGACGCAATTTTGACAAAAAAAGGTCGTGAACTTTTGGCAAGAGGGCAGAATGAATTTAGAATTACAAAGTTTGCATTAGCAGACGACGAGATTGATTATAATCTTTACGATACATCACACCCAAATGGTTCAAACTTTTATGGGGCAGTGATTGAAAATATGCCAGTTTTAGAGGCATTCGTAGATGAAAATCAATTAATGAGATATAAGTTAACAACACTTCCAAAAGAGACAGCTAAAATGCCTATTTTGGAATTACCGAACGCTTCACTAACTTTCAATGGGCCTGGTATTACACAAACTATTACACCTAATACAAGAAACGCTCCTAACGAAAGTTATACATTTATTTTACAAGACGCGTCTATCGCTAACTTATCAGTTAGAGGTGAAGTAAGACCAAGTGCAGCAGCACTTAGAGCTGAAGCTCCTTTAGCAAATCCAGCAGGACTTGGTAGAGAAGATGATTTACCAATAAGAACAGGTGTTACTACACCAGTATTCTTAAATGAAAGTGAAAGAAAACGCTCTATTACAATTACAGGAACTTCAGTAAATGTGATAGCGAGGTCGATAACTTCACAAACTTCAACTAACATTACGGTAGTTGGTAATGAATCAGGTGCAACCTTTAATTTACCAATCACAGTTAAAGCTGACCCAAGTAAAATATAGGAGTAAATGATGTCATACCAAAGATTTGATAGAGCAAACGATATTATAGAAAATCAAAGAACGACTGTAACGAGTGGATTGTGGACAGGTGGTTCAACCACACTAACAGCATTCTACACAGGTTCTACAACAAGTAGTTATTTTGTTGATGTTTACAACGACAATCCAGTCGCGAGTGCTTCTGCAGAAGTTCAGTTTGCATTAGGATACGCTCACATTGATGGAAGTGGTTCATTAGGAAACACAACTAAAACAACATCAGGTGATAGACAAACCGCAGCTCTATATAGACAATTTAGAAATTTATTATTAGCACCTAACACAGACAGATTTAAATTTACAGCATCACCAACAGCATCAGGTGAAAAAGACTTTTACTTCATCTCGTTCCAAAGAGCTCGTATGAGAGAAAAAGTTGACCCAGGTAATTGGGAATTACATTTAGATGGTGGAACTGCAAAGATAAAATTAATTGATGATAGTTCAACAGCTTCAAGTGTTACGGTTGAACAAGGTGGTAGAGTATTTAATGTTGTTAGTGGTTCTATTACTAATGGTGTAAAGACAGCTGCATCAGCAGAAACAGCAAAAGGTGCTTATGGATTATTCTATCCAGATATGGGTATCATATTGTTAAATCCAACAAGATTAACAACAGGTGTAGCAGACATTACGACAACAAGAAGTGCAAACGCACAAGACAATAACAAAGGAGATTTGTTTGACTCAATAATTGAAGGTGCTAACTTCCAAGCTCGTAGAGAAGAAGAGATTAGTTCAACGAGTTATTTTTGTCGTGTAAATAACAAAAGATTTAACTTTAGTTCAAATCCTACATTTGCTACTTCTTCTGATGGTTCGTTAACACAACCAACTTTCTTTAAAGACCCACAAACATTTATTACACAAGTTGGTCTTTACAATGATACCAATGAATTGTTGGCTATTGCAAAATTATCACAACCATTGTTAAACTCATATGCAAGGGAAGCTATTATTAAAGTGAAACTTGATTTTTAGGACAATCTAATGTTCAAGAATCTTGACCCACAAGACATAAAAGTAAAACCATTTAAAAGTTTTAAAAACTTTACTTTTACTAATAACGATAGTGGAAGTGGAGTATTTTTAGTTAAAGCTCGTAGTGGTTCTTACAAACAATATGTCAGTTCATCAGACGCAATCACACACATTATTTCAGGTTCAGTAACGAGTAGTTTTTTTGCATTACCTACTTGGAATATGATTAATAAAACTTTCTACAAAGATTCAGATAAACCATTTCAATCATTTGGTAATAACGATACCACAAAAGAAAATAGAGAATTCAATGTTAGTGCTAGTATTATTAATGTAGCGAGAGATTTATATGGTGAACAAATAAAACCAAAGTCAATAGATTTAAGCTTAACAACAGATGGTAAAACATATACTATCGTAGATGACGGAGACGGAAATCTATATGATAATAATTTTTCTGCTAGTTTCGCAGCATTCAAGTCAAGTTCATTTGACAGAACACAAGGTGTCTCATCAGCAGCTGCGACAAGAGGTAGTGGTTCAGAAGTGGGCAATGTTTTTTATTCACAAGGATTGATAGTGTTGACGGATACGGGTTCTTACACTCGTGATGTTACAAGTTATACATTAAAACATCAAGCTACACAAACACACTATGAACACGAATATCGTGTGATAGCTAAACCATTTGAGTTTAACACCACACAGAATATCAGTATAACACCAGGTCGTAGTGGTAGTTTAACACTAAAAGCTGGTACGGTTTCTATGTCTAACTTTTTACCACCAGGTGACCAACCAAGTGGTGAGGGAACAGGTAGTTTTAAAACATTTTATAACGCTGCTACTTCATCATTAGGATTCGTAACTGAATCAAATTTCAGACCTTATGTTACACAAGTCGGACTATATACAGAAGATGGAGATTTGGCAGCTGTCGCAAAGATGGCAAAACCAATAAAATTATCAGAAGAAATCTCTACTACTTTTGTTGTTCGCTTTGATGTATAATCTTTACTTACCTTATATTTATTATTGTATTAAACCAAACGGAGAAAACAATGTTTCAGTTTATGAAGAAAATGGTTATGACGGCGGTGTTGTTTGGACTTGTTTTCGCACAATCACCGATTATAAGAGTTAAACAAATAGGGACTTGGGATACACCACAAACTTGGTGGAAGGATAGTCAAACACAAAATTTATCTACTTTTCTAGCAGAGGACTCAAGTGCCCCTGCTTTTAAAAATAATAATTTTGATTCGTGGAGAGATAAATTATTAGAAATAGAAGTCACATTAGAT